>JAATFC010000355.1 GCA_015655435.1 Chitinophagales bacterium
CGTTCCCCGCACACGCGTGCGGGGAACGACCCTTTTTTTGTGCACGGAAGGATACCCTTGCCATGCCATGCTACCGGCTACGGTCCGTCGGGATAATCCTCGGATATACTATTCGCGGATTTGTAGTTTTCTGTTTCTTCTGCAAACTTTTGGTACAGTTCTTCTACCCGTTTAAGGTTCGCATCTACGTTTTCGAAAATTTCACCCAGGCTTGAGGAGAGTGTTTGGCTGCTTAGGTTTATATTCTCGGCTTCTATTTGCCCTATTTTCTTTGTCACGGCAATCTGACTGTTCCTTAAGTCTTCCAATTCTCTAACAATTTTGGACATTACTACATATCTTTCTCTTTTTTCCATGATTTTTCCTTTTTATTGGTTAGTGATTATTTTCTTTTCTACAATTGGCTATTAATATTGTTACGTATAGAAGATGTTATACCTAAATTTTAACTATATCGCTAACAGAATGTTAACCTCGTTACTAGAACACTTTCTTTTTAATTATAAAGTATATCAGTTACCTTCGCGCGCAAGAAAATCCACAGTTTTAAATTTAGTTTCTACATGATCAGTGTAAAGAATGTCTCACTCGCTTATGGTAAGCGTGTTTTATTTGATGAAGTCAATATAAATTTTACAAAAGGAAATTGTTACGGTGTTATCGGTGCAAATGGTGCTGGTAAATCTACGTTTCTTAAAATATTGAGTGGTGAAATAGAACCTAACAAAGGTTCTGTGGAAATTACTCCTGGCGAACGTTTGGCTATATTGAAACAAAATCAGTTTCAGTTTGACAACGATACTGTCCTCAATACGGTACTGATGGGCCATGAGAAATTGTGGAAAATCCAACACCAAAAAGATGCTATTTATTCCAATCCTGACGCTACGGAAGACGATTATATGAAAGCGGGCGAGTTGGAAGCTGAGTTTGGCGAAATGGGCGGTTACGAATCAGAAAGTAACGCAGGCTCATTGTTAAGCAGCCTAGGCATCGGAGCAGATATGCACTATACTTTGATGGGAGATATGCCTTCCAATATGAAAGTGCGTGTATTGTTGGCGCAAGCTTTGTTTGGTAATCCGGATATTTTGCTGTTGGATGAGCCTACCAATGGTTTGGATATTGAAACAATTGGTTGGTTGGAAAACTTTTTGGCAGAATACGAAAATGTTGTATTGGTAGTCAGTCACGACCGTCACTTTTTGGACGCTATTTGTACGCATGTGGCAGACGTAGACCGACATAAAATCAAAACTTTTTCAGGTAACTATAGTTTTTGGTACGAAAGTTCTCAGTTGATGGCGCGCCAGTTGGCGGACAAAAACAAGAAGACCGAGGACAAACGTCAGGCTTTATTGGACTTCATTGCTCGATTCAGTGCCAATGCCTCCAAATCTAAACAGGCGACTTCACGTAAAAAAGCTTTGGACAAATTGAATGTAGAGGAAATCGAACCGTCCAACCGTCGTTATCCGGGAATCATCTTCCAACCATTGCGTGAAGTCGGCAACCAGATATTGAACGTAGAAGGTTTGAAAAAAGAAGTGGACGGAAAAGTATTGTTTGACAAGCTTAACTTTAGTATCAATAAAGGTGAAAAAATTGCATTTTTGAGCCAAAATCCTTCGGCTATCACTTATTTCTTCGATATCATCAACGAAAAAGCGACAGCGGATTCCGGTAAATATGAATGGGGTACAACGATTACAAAGGCTTATCTGCCTATAGAGAACAGCGAATTTTTTGAAGAAGGTCTGACTTTGATGGAATGGTTGCGCCAATATGTACCACCACACATTACGGACGTAGACGAACCGTTTTTGCGTGGATTTTTGGGTAAGATGTTGTTCGCAGGTGATGAAATCATGAAGAAAACCAATGTATTGAGCGGAGGAGAAAAGGTACGTTGTATGGTAAGCCGTATGATGTTGCAAAATCCAAATGTAATCGTATTGGACCAGCCAACCAATCACTTGGACTTGGAAAGCATACAGGCTTTCAACGAAAGCTGCCAAAATTTTCCGGGTATAGTATTGTTGACTTCGCATGACCACACATTTATGGAAACTGTAGCCAACCGTATTATCGAATTAACGCCAAACGGAATCATTGACCGTCTGATGACATTTGACGAATATTTGGCAGATGAAAGAGTGAAGACCCTAAGAACCGAAATGTATAAATAGTAGGTTTCACAAAAAATTAATAGGGTATTTGCCAGAAAAATATAAAATTTGGAAAAAAGTCAAGTGACTAAAAAAGAACCTGTTATATTAATTACAAATGACGATAGCGTAGTCGCACCGGGTATTCATGCTTTGGTAGAGGCTGCAAAAGGGCTGGGGCGCATTGTCGTCGTAGCTCCCGACAAACCGCAAAGCGGCATGGGGCATGCTATTACAATCAATCATCCCTTGCGTTTGACACCTGCACCTTATTTTGGAGAAGGGGTAGAGGCTTGGCAGGTCAACGGAACTCCGGTGGATTGTGTGAAATTGGCAGTCGACAAGGTTTTGAATGGTCAACCCACAATATGCCTAAGCGGTATTAACCATGGTGCCAATTATTCCATAAGCGTTATTTATTCAGGCACGATGTCCGCTGCATTGGAAGCGTGTATTGAAGGCATTCCCAGTATTGGATTTAGTCTGCTCGACCATAGCCTAGAGGCGGATTTTAGCGCAGCGAAATCCTATGCAACAAAAATAATCAAGAAGATGCTGTCTATGGAACTGGACAAGCATACTTGCCTGAACGTCAATATCCCTGCAGTTCCGGAAAGTTTGATACAGGGGGTTAAAGTTTGTCGACAAGCATACGGAAAATACGAGGAGGATTTTGAGGAACGAAAAGACCCTTCCGGGAAAAAGTACTATTGGCTTACGGGCGAATTTGTCAATAACGACAAGCAAAAAGATTCTGACGTGTGGGCGTTGGAAAATAACTATATTAGCATAGTTCCGGTTACCTTTGACATGACCAATTATGTATTGAAGGAAAAACTTGCGAAATCATTTAAATTCTAAGTTGTGTTTATAACCAAGGACAATTTCAAGTTAGGATTGGTATTAGGCATTATCGCCCCCATTTTTGGAGTGATATTGTACTATTTTCTCAAGTTTGCCAAAACATTTTCCTTCGGAGAGTTTTTAGAAATTCTGTTTAACCACAAAGCACTGATAACCGCGATTTCAAGTTTTTCCCTATTGGCAAATGCCATCATTTTTACCATTTACATCAATACTCGTAAAGACAGTACGGCAAAGGGAATCTTTGTTGTGACTTGTTTTTACGCAATAGTAGCTTTGATATTGAAGCTGTTTATCAAATAACCGAACCTGCATGTTTTCATTTATTAAAAAGGTATTCCATTTCATCTATGTGGTGTATGCCTTTTTGATTTTTTTCCTGCTGATGTTTTGGGTTGCATTTTTCGTTTTGATTTTTGCATTTTTCCCCGAGTCCAAATCCGGAAACTATATTTACAAAACCTGTTATTACTGGGCGCAGTTTTGGTTTGCCCTGATTGGAATAAAGCATGAAATCATCTACGAGAAAGACTGCGAAGTCAACGAACCTGTTGTTTTCGTAGCGAACCATCAATCCTATATGGACATTCCGGTTACGGTGCATTCCATTAAGTCTCCGTTTCGCATATTGGCGAAAAGTGAAATGGCAAAAATTCCCGTTTTCGGTTTTATCTACAAAAAAGCAACTATAATGGTTGACCGTTCCGACAGGAGCAAAAGAAGCCAAAGTTATATAGAACTGAAAGAGGCAATACATAAAGGTCTGTCCGTATTGGTGTATCCGGAAGGAACGTTCAATGAAACGGGAAAACCCTTGAAACCTTTTTACGACGGTGCTTTCAAGCTTGCGGTCAATACGCAGACGGATATCCAGCCAATGGTTATATTGGATACATTGGACCGGTTGCATTACAGCAGTGTATTTTCGTTGAAACCGGGTAGATGCAGAACTGTTTTTTTGGCCAAGATTTCTATTGACGGTTATGGCAAACATGACCACGAAAAAATTAAGACAATCGTTTTCGATACTATGGAGGCGGCTATCGAGCGTTATTCTATAAACAAATCCTGACGGACTTTTATTTTAAATAAATAATTTACTCAAAATGAATAAGATTTTAGTTACTGGAGGTTGTGGTTTTATCGGAGCGCACACGGTAGTTGATTTGATGGAAAACAACGTAGAAGTGATTTCCATTGACGACAATTCCAAATCCTCCACCAAGCTATTGGACGGTATTGAAAAAATTACCGGAAAAAAACTCAAGAACTATAAAGTCGACCTAAAAGACTATGCAGCCGTAAAGCAGGTTTTTGATGAAAACAAAGACATTGACGGTATTATCCATTTCGCTGCGTATAAAGCGGTCGGCGAATCCGTAGAGCTGCCTTTGTATTACTATGAAAACAATCTTATCGGTCTGATTAATATTTTGAAAAACGTGGAAGAATATAAAGTTCCTTCTTTCGTTTTCTCTTCTTCCTGTACGGTTTACGGTAATCCCGATGTCATACCTGTAACAGAACAATCGCCAACCAAACCAGCAGAATCTCCTTATGGCGCTACTAAACAGATGGCAGAAACCATATTGAAGGACTACGCAAAAGTTCATCCCGAAACGAATGTAGTTTTATTGCGCTATTTCAATCCGGTTGGTGCGCATACTTCCATCGAAATAGGCGAATTACCATTGGGACGTCCACAAAATCTTGTTCCTGCGGTGACACAAACAGCTATTGGTAAATTGCCGCAAATGATTGTTTACGGTGATGATTACGATACAAGAGACGGCAGTTGTTTGCGTGATTTTATCCACGTTTCCGATATCGCGCATGCGCATACACTCGCTATTTCCTATGTGGAACAAGGAAAAAACAAGACCAATTGCGAAATCTTCAATCTAGGTTCTGGTAATGGTGTTACTGTATTGGAAGTCATCAAAGCATTTGAAAAAGTCAGCGGTGTCCAGTTGAATTACGCTATTGGGCCACGTCGAGTCGGCGACGTTATTGCCATATATGCCAATAACCATCATGCGGTTACGGAACTGGGTTGGAATCTTCAATACAATCTGGACGACATGATGTCCACTGCATGGAAATGGGAACTTAAATTGAAAGAAGAAGGTCTCTAAATATATTGGATTTGCTGTTGGCAAAATATCCTTAAATATGAAGTCTGGGCAACCAAACTTCATATTTTTTTGCTAACATTGCAATCTAAAAACTCGATAAACCATTTATAATGTTAAAGGATACAATAAAAGTTCAAAACGAAAAGGAAACCAGAGCTGGCTTTGGTGAAGGAATATACGAAGTAGGTAAAAAGAACAAAGACGTAGTTGTATTGACTGCAGACTTGGCGGGTTCTTTCAAATTGGAACCTTTTATCAAGGATTTTTCTGACAGATACCACGAAGTGGGTATCGCGGAAGCCAATATGATAGGTATGGCAGCGGGTCTGACAATAGGTGGTAAGATTCCTTATACGACGACTTTTGCGAACTTCAGTACGGGTCGTGTATACGACCAGATTCGTCAAAGTGTTGCATACAGTAACAAAAACGTAAAAATCTGTGCGAGCCATGCCGGTCTTACATTAGGAGAAGACGGAGCTACGCACCAGATTTTGGAAGATATAGGTATGATGAAAATGTTGCCAGGAATGACCGTAATCAATCCTTGCGATTTTAACCAAACTAAGGCTGCGACAATTGCTATTGCAGATTATCAAGGACCTGTTTATTTACGTTTTGGTCGTCCAAAATGGCCAAACTGGACATCCGTTGACGGAAGCGATTTCGTAATCGGAAAAGCGCAGATTATGTCCGAAGGAACAGACGTTTCCATTTTCGCTTGCGGACACATGGTTTGGAAAGCAATCGAAGCTGGTTTGGCTCTGGAAGAAAAAGGTATCAGCGTGGAAGTTATCAATCTCCACACTATCAAGCCTTTGGATACAGAAGCAATCATCAAATCCATTTCCAAAACAAAAGCTGCCGTTACTGTGGAAGAACACAACATCTGGGGTGGTTTGGGAGAAAGCGTTGCACATGTTGCTGCGGCTAATTTTCCTGTTCCGATTGAATTGATTGGAACTAAAGATACTTTCGGAGAGAGCGGTACACCTGAACAGTTGTTGGAAAAATATGGTTTGGATGCACCACATATCATCGCAGCCGTCGAAAAAGTATTGGCTAGAAAAAATGCTTAAAAGATTTTAAGAATAAAATGATAACCCACCCATGCTAAAGGTGGGTTGTTTTTTGTTTTTATTATCCAAAAAAATAAAGCGGAAAGATTTGACTCATTTGGACGATACCTCATTATTAAGCCAGTTTCGCAATGAAGCGACCAGAGTGCAGGCTTTTAACGCAATGGTCAAGAAATACCAGGAGAAACTGTATTGGCATATCCGACGCATGGTCATCAACCACGAGGACACCAACGACGTCTTGCAGAATGTGCTGATTAAGGTATGGAAAAGCCTGGAGAACTTTAGGGAAGACAGCCAACTGTACACTTGGCTATATCGTATTGCTACGAACGAATGTCTTACGTTTATCGACCAACAGAAAAGGAGAGAAACCAATAGTTTTGAAGAAGTAGAGGAAATACTTTCCAATAAAATAAAATCCGAACCCGGATTTGATGCACAGAAGGTAGAGTGGAAACTCCAATTGGCAATACAGGCTCTCCCCGAAAAACAACGGCAGGTATTCAACTTGCGGTATTACGATGAGATGCCCTATGAAAAAATGAGTGCCATTTTGCATACGAGCGAAGGCGCATTGAAGGCAAGCTACCATCATGCTGCCAAAAAAATAGAAGAATTTCTAAAAAATAATTCTTGATTAAACATTTCCTTCAAAAAAGCATCTAAACTTCAGAATTAGGAAATAATGAACAAAGAGGAAAATAATATTAAATCGGAACTGGAACAACTTGGATGTCGGCAATTGTCCGCACTTCAAGGTGTGAATCCATACAAAAAACCGGAGGACGCATACTTCGAGTCCAATATGGACAATATCGAGGAAAAGGGATTGTTATATCCTTATTCCAAGGAGATGGTATTCGACGTTCCGGAAAATTATTTTACCGATTTGGATATCAATATATCTGAACTTATCTCCCTTCAATCGCAGGACGAAACGCATCTATATTCCTTTGAAAAGGATAGAGTAAATATGCCTTTTGCCGTTCCGGAAAATTATTTCGAACAGCTTCGTCCGGATTTTCTGGAAACTGAAGAACATATTTACAAAAAGAAAGCAAAAGCAAAAGTTGTCTCCTTTTTTCAGAATGTCAACAAGTATGTTGCTGCGGCAGTCATATTGGTGTTGTTCAGCGTGGGGGCCAATATCATGCTACGCTTGAAAGAAGAGAAAAAAGCATTCCAAATGCTTAACAATATGGACATCAACAACGAATTGGCTGATGTGCCTACCGAAGAGATTTTCAATTACCTGAACCAGAGTTCTTCCAAAAATATGGAGTATCTCATCAATCCTAGCGGTCAGAACAACCCAGTTCACAAAATGATGTCCAGATACCCAAAAGAGAATAACGGAACCAATGTAAAAGATGCTTCCGATAAAGAGATATTGGAATACTTATCTGACGATGACAACGGTTTTTAACGCTTTTTTGAATGATGAAGACAAACACTACAAAAAAAGCCGAAAAAAAATGTTTTTTTATTTTTTTGTTATTGATTTGTTCCTATCTTTGTAATGCACAATTGTTAAGTGGTGGACGTGACAGATTAGAGACTATCAAAATGTCTTACATAACAAAAAAGCTAAATTTAAGCGATAAAGAAGCACAAAAATTTTGGGTCATTTATCCTCAGTATTTAAAAGATCTTTCAACGGTAAGACATAATTGTCCCAACGACGCAATCAAGCGAGAAGAGGGAATCCTCGATGTTCGTAAAAAGTGCAGGAATCAAATGATTCCGATTCTTAAGGATTCGCAGAGGGTCAATGAAGTATTTACTCTCGAAAAAAATTACAGAGAAATGCTTCGGAAAGAGTTAAGGAAAAGAGTCAATACAACGGATTCTTCCAAATGATTTTCGAATAAAAATATACAGACCAAGTGTCTGAAACGATAGGTGTTTTTCATAGGTTAGCAACGGCCAGCTTTTTCTAAAGCAGGCCTTTTTTTTGCTCCATACTTTCGTTTGGTGTTACAATATAATTACGGTTATCTAGGTTGGTTTGTTCTAAAAACAAAAACGCGTATCGAAGTTTTGTTATTTGACCTGTTTCAATTTGGGAGATTTGATGCATCTTTCGGTACTATTTCATCTCAATGACCATCGGGCTATTGGCAAGCCGGATAAAATATTCGAGGTAATCGCTCTTGTTGATTATGTGAAAACTTTCCTCGATGAAGTTGCTTGTACCGATGTCTTTTTTGGCTTGTACCATTAGTTCTCTTCTGGAAGTTTCTTTGGTGGCGGAAAGGATGATGCGATATCTTTTGTCATTATCCAAACAAAGGACTATAAATTCAAATATTTCTTTTTCCATTTATTTTACCTTCATGTTTACCGTAAAGAAACAAAATAGAATGCAATTGTACTTATTAAATATTTGATTATGAAATTTGGAAAAGTAGACGAACCGTCCAATATAGATTTCGGCTTGCCGGATGACGCATTTGCGACAGCAGTTAACCTGAAAAAGTATAGTGTGAACAATGGTTTGGAAATATATATTGGATGTGCCAAGTGGAATAAAAATGACTTGAAAGGCTTTTATCCAAAAGGAGTGAAAGACGAGCTTGGTTATTATTCAAAAGAGTTCAATTCGATAGAGCTGAATGCAACTTTTTACAAAATGCCTGACCTGGCTCAGGTTGAAAAATGGAAAGACAAAGTTCCATCTGGATTCAAATTTTGTCCCAAAATAACTAATTCCGTTAGTCATTTCAAGCGTCTGCTGCATGCGGAAAAAGATATCGAACAGTTCTGTAATGCTATTGCCGGTTTTGACGAAAATCTGGGAATGGTTTTTCTGCAACTCCACGACAATTTTCATTCAAAAGATTTTGAAAGACTGAAAGATTTTTTGCAAAAATTTCCGAAAGGAATTCCGTTAGCTGTTGAAGTCCGAAACGCGCAGTGGATAGAAAACACGACTATGTTTGCCCAATATACGGAACTTCTGACCTCACTCGATATGACCAATATAATTGTGGATACAGCCGGACGGAGAGACCTGCTGCACATGCATCTGACCAACGATTCGGCATTTGTACGTTATGTCGGCGCTAATGCCCCAACGGACTATAATCGTTTGGATGAGTGGGTTGGTAGGATAGCTAAGTGGAAAAAATTGGGTCTAAAAAAACTGTATTTTTTCATTCATCAAAATGTGGAATTGGAATCTCCTTTGCTGGCTGCTCATTTCATCAAAGGATTGAACCAAAAAATGAAACTGCACTTGAAAATTCCAAATAAGGAAACGGAGCAAAATACGCTGTTTTAGCCTAGAAACTTATTCGTCCGAGGACGTAGATTCGTCATTTTCTATGGGTTCCAATAGCCTCAATATGACTTTCTCAACGGAACTACGGTACATTTTCAGAATGGTCATTTGATAGCCATCTGATTCCAGAACCTCTCCTTCTACCGGAACGGAACCGTGGTGAAATGTGATTAGACCCGAAAGCGTGCTGTAATGGTCGCTTGTTGGGAGTTGTATGGGCAGGAGTTCGTTCAGGTCGTCGATAGACTCGTGAGCCAGCACGAGATAAGAGCCGTCTTGCTGTTCCTCGACTATTGGTAATTCTGCATCGTGCTCATCCTGGATGTCTCCAACCAATTCTTCCAATATGTCTTCCATCGTAACGAGACCGGCAATATCACCGTATTCGTCCGTGACCATCGCCATCTGGTTATGGTCTTTTTGGAAAGTTTTAAGCAGGTCTTTTATCTTCATGCTGTCCGGAATGAAATAGGCCGGACGCAAAATAGTTTTGATATCGGCGTGCGGATTTTTGTGGAGCGCCTGAAGGAGGTCTTTTACGTACAAAATTCCTAGTACGTCATTGAACTTTTCATTGTAAACAGGATAGCGGGAATAACCTTCCTGCGTGACGAAATCAATGATTTTTTCAAATGAAAGATTGATGTCAATACCGCAAATGTCTTTTCTGTGTACCAATACTTCCTTGACACGTCGAGTGTCAAAGTCAAATACGTTTTGTATCAGTTCGATTTCAGAATTTTCTATTGCCCCGCCTTCTCCGCTTTCAGAAATAATCAATTTGATTTCTTCTTCCGAATGGATGTCTTGTTCCTGTACGGGAGGTATGCCGATGACGCGCAAAATCATATTGGCCATTCTGTTGAGCATCCAGATAAACGGCTTGAAGAGAAAATAGAATGCGCGCAACGGAATTGCTACGAAGATAGTTGTATTGACCGCTTTTCTGATGGCAATGGATTTTGGAGCCAACTCTCCAAATACGATATGCAAAATGGTGATAAGCGCAAAACCAAGAACAACGGAGATCTTATGTAAAATGTATGGCGCAATGTTGATATTGAAAATATTCAAAAATTTCAACAGAATATTGGTCATGACCTCTTCGCCCACCCAACCAAGGCCTAGTGATGCAATTGTAATGCCCAATTGGGTTGCAGCTAGATAGTTGTCGAGATTAGCGGTTACTTGTTTAGCTGCTGCATTAGCTTTGAAAGAGCCTTTTGTAGAGTCATTGAGCTGTGTAGAGCGGACTTTTACAATTGCAAACTCTGCTGCCACAAAAAAACCATTTGCCAATATTAAAAATATTGTCGCAATTAACTGAAACGTCATTGTATAGATTACGGTTATAACAATATTACATTAAAAAGAGATAGTATGTTGCGATTGGGTGTTTTTTTCTGCGAAATAGCCATTAAAACCACAAGAAGAAAGTAAAACCGTACTTTTGCAGACTTATTTTTGCCAGTAAAGTTTTTTATTTAGTTTTTATGAAGAACGACAAGGAAATCAACCGGAGGAAGACCTTCGCCATCATATCGCACCCGGATGCGGGTAAGACGACATTGACCGAAAAGTTCCTGCTTTTTGGTGGTGCCATCCAGACTGCGGGCGCAGTCAAGAGCAACAAAATCAAAAAAGGCGCGACCAGTGATTTTATGGAAATAGAACGCCAGCGCGGTATATCCGTGGCGACATCCGTTATGTCATTTGAGTACGAAGGTTTTTTGATAAATCTGTTGGATACGCCCGGTCACAAAGACTTTGCGGAAGATACTTACCGCACATTAACCGCGGTGGACAGTGTCGTATTGGTAATCGACAGTGTGAATGGGGTGGAAGACCAGACGAGAAGGTTGATTGAGGTCTGTCGTATGCGCAATACGCCCGTGATTGTTTTCATTAACAAAATGGACCGTGATGGTAAA
>JAATFC010000191.1 GCA_015655435.1 Chitinophagales bacterium
GCGCCGCTTTCAATATAAAATGTTTGTCTTTGTTAATAAAGACTTCTTTGGACTGTGCAAATTTCCCCCAGAGCAAAAACACGATTCCTTTCTTTTTTTCTGAAACGGTTCGGATTACCGCATCCGTAAAATTGCCCCAGCCAATCTGTGAATGGCTATTTGCCTCGCCTGCTCTTACCGTCAATGTTGCGTTCAACATGAATACGCCTTGCTGTGCCCAATGCAGCAGATTGCCCGTTTTAGGAATTGGCATTCCGATATCCGTATTCAGTTCTTTGTACATATTGACCAGCGAGGGCGGAGGCTGGATGCCGTCCGGAACGGAAAAACACAAACCCATTGCTTGCCCAGGTCCGTGATAAGGGTCTTGTCCGAGCATAACCACTTTTACCTTGTCAAAAGGCGTTTGTTCAAATGCGTTGAAAATCAATGACCCCGGAGGATAGATAACTTTTTTCTGTTCCTTTTCCGTTTTGAGAAATTCCACGATGTTGCCAAAATATGGTTTTTCAAACTCATCTTTCAAAACCGATTTCCAGCTTTCTTCGATTTGCACGTTCATGCATCAAAAATAAAGACATTAAAGAAATACTACGATTGCAAAAAAAGAAAAAGGCAATTTTCGGATTATCAATTATCTTCGCCCTTTAATGAAACTGTCCACGCGAAATCTTTTGGGTATTAGGGATTTGACGAAAGAAGACATTACGTTAATCCTCGACACAGCCGCCCAGTTCAAAGAAGTATTGCAACGTCCGGTAAAAAAAGTGCCTTCGTTGCGAGACGTTACCATCGTCAATTTATTTTTCGAAAATTCCACCCGTACAAGGATGTCCTTTGAGTTGGCAGAGAAACGACTTTCGGCCGATACGCTCAATTTTTCTGCTAGTTCATCTTCTACCAAAAAAGGGGAAACGCTTTTGGATACGGTCAACAATATCCTCAGCATGAAGGTGGACATGGTTGTCATGCGGCATTCTGCCAGCGGAGCTCCCCACTTTCTCGCCAAACATATTCCTGCCGCGATTGTCAATGCAGGCGACGGTATCAACGAACATCCAACGCAGGCATTGCTCGAGGCGTTGTCCATTCAGGAAAGATTTGGCAGAAATCTGGAAGGCCGCAAAGTTGCCATATTGGGCGATATCAGTCACAGCCGTGTAGCGATGAGTGATATGTACCTATTGACCAAAATGGGAGCGGAGGTAACTATTGCTGGCCCGCCTACTTTGATTCCAAAATATTTGACTGATGCATTTGACGTACGTGTCGAATACGATATAAAAAAAGCGTTGCAGTGGTGCGACGTGGCCAACGTGTTGCGCATACAACTGGAACGGCTCGATCAACCATTGTTCTCATCCCTGCGTGAATATAACCTCCAATATGGAGTTAACCGAAAATTGCTGGAGAGTTTGGGTAAAGAAATCACGATTATGCATCCTGGACCTATCAACAGAGGTGTCGAACTGGACAGTGACGTGGCTGACGGACCATGTTCCATTATATTGCCCGAAGTAGAAAATGGCGTGGCCGTTCGTATGGCTGTCTTATATTTGCTGGCGGACCGTAACAATTAACCTTTATTTGAACACATGGAAAAGATTGCCTTATTCCCTGGAACTTTTGACCCGGTTACGATTGGACATTTGGACATAGCGAGACGAGCATCCGGACTTTTTGATAAAGTGGTCATCGGTATAGGAACCAATATTGCCAAAGTCCCCATGTATTCCGTTGAGCAGCGCAAGCAATGGCTGGATGATATATTTGTGGACGAACCCAATATTGAAACGCTTGTTTACGAAGGTTTGACGGTTGATTTCTGCCAAAAAATAGGAGCGAAGTTTATCGTCAGAGGTATTCGTTTTGTCAGTGATTTTGAATACGAAAAAATGATTGCCGACATGAACCGTAGTCTCGACAATACTATCGAAACGATATTTCTAACCTGTTTGCCAATATACAATTCCGTTGCATCGACAATGGTGCGCGACGTTATCAAAAACAACGGCGATGCCAGTCAGTTTTTGCCGGATGAAGTGAGAAAAACGATTTACGGAAAATGAGTAAGTGTATTTAAATAGTATTGAAAAACCGTCCTTGTGGCGGTTTTTCGCATTTTGATAAGATTGTTCGTGTCAATCATTGTCTATATTCGCTAGCATACTTGAAAACAATATAAACCAATACAGATGAAAGTTTTTATAACGAAGCCGATAGCCGAAAGGGGAATGGAAATATTCAAAAGGGCGAAATTAGACGTGACGGTCTGGAAACAGAAAAAAGTACTTTCGCAGGAAGAATTGATAAAAAAACTCCAAAAATATGACGCTGCAATCTGTATTGGAAAATATAAACTGGACGAATCATTCTTTTCTCAATGTTCGCATTTAAAAGCGGTGTCCTTATTGTCGGTCGGTTACGACAATGTGGATGTCGAGGCCGCGAAAAAATGGAATATTCCCGTTGGAAATACGCCGGGAGTATTGAGCAAAGCAACTGCGGATGTTGCATTCCTTTTGATGCAAATGGTTGCGAGAAAAGCAGTATTTGGTTACAGAAAAATAGTGGAAGGAAATTGGAGGGAAACGTATCCGTTGGAGGATTTAGGCGTTGATTTGGAAGGGAAAACACTAGGTATATTAGGCTTGGGCAGAATCGGTTTTGAAATGGCTAAAAAATGTCAACGAGCGTTTAGTATGAATGTCATTTACCACAATAGGCATCGTAATGAAGAAGCAGAAAAAGAACTAGGAGCGAAAAAAGTCAGTTTTGACAAACTGCTTAAAACGAGCGACATACTCTCTCTACACGTAGCGTTAACTCCTGAAACTAAAAACCTGTTTGACTATTCAGCTTTTGAAAAGATGAAGCCAACGAGTATTTTCATCAATACAAGTCGGGGAGGAGTAGTGGATGAAAAAGCATTGACCACAGCGCTGAAAAAGAAAATAATCTGGGGGGCGGGACTGGATGTTACGAATCCCGAACCTATGAAACCCAATAACCCACTACTTAAAATGGAAACCGTCGCGGTATTGCCACATATTGGAAGTGCCACGTTTGAAACGCGTAACGAAATGTCCCGCCTTGCTGCCGAAAATATAGCTGCTGTTTTATTGGGCAAGAAAATGCCGAATCAGATTAAAAATTAACGTTGCCTAGATGTATAACGGGTTAAACAAAGTATTTTCTGGCTTTTCAGTTGTCGCTCCTTTTTGATTTTCTCGATATTTAAAAGATATAGATTTTTATTCACAGTTATATATCTCAATTGAATGAAGTCCTAAACTCCATAGGTGTTTGATGCGTTTTGTTTTTAAATAATTTGCTGAAAGATTGTGAATATTCAAAACCGAGTTCAAATGCAATTTCGCTAACGGTAAGATTTGTTGTGGTGAGCATATATTTTGCCCTATCAATTATCTTTTCCTGAATATGCTGTTGGGTACTTTGCCCAGTAAGGTTTCGCAACATATCACTCAAATAATTGGCAGACATATTTAATTCGCTAGAAAAAAATTGAACGGACGGAATACCTTTTTGTTGCAAGTCTCCATCGTTGATATAGTCTGTCAACAATTTTTCAAACCTAGCCAACACATCACTATTGATCGCTTTTCTTGTGATAAATTGACGATTGTAAAATCGGTTGCAATAATTCAACAGTAATTCTATTTGAAAAATTAAAATATCCTGACTGTAAACATCAATGCCCGAAACATACTCTTTACGAATAGTGTCCATTACGCTATCAATTATTTTTGATTCTTCATCCGACAAATGCAAGGCTTCATTTACAGCATAAGAAAAGAAACCAAATTGTTGGATATTTTTATCCAAAGGATATGTTCTTAAAAAGTCGGGGTGAATTAACATTGTCCATCCTTTCAACTGTGCATCATCGGCTAATTCAGACACTATAACTTGTTTGGGTGCGTGAAACACCATTGCACCTTCCTGAAAATCGTAATATTGCCGGCCGTATTTCATAGTGCCATCATAGTTGATTTTTCGGCTTATGGTATAAAAGTTATAGGTTTTATTCATTAACCTTTCATCGTTGAAGCTTTTGATGTTTTCGTGATTTATCAAGCCTATCAAAGGATGTTTGGGCTTTTCGATGCCCAACAAACTATGATACTCCGAAATAGATTTTATGTTATAGGGTTTTCCCATTTTCATTCCGTAAAGTTATTCCAAATTAGTAGATATGGAAATAGGCTTATATGCCTCAAATTCTTCAAGGTTTTTTGCCATTTTTTCCGTTATCATTTTAAAACTATCTGCTCCTAAAATTAAATGTACGGGCGGGTTTTCCATATTTGCCAAATTAAACAATTCGGCTACTAATTTTTTAGGGTCGCCCGGTTGTGTTCCGGCTCTTACGGAATAGCTTTGAAATGTTTTAGCGCTATTGTATGCTGCTATCGGATGCTTTGTGTAGGTCAATGAGCCTTCATTAAGAAAATTAGTTCTGAAAGAACCCGGCAACACAACCGTAGCGTTTACATTGAGCGGTGCAACTTCTAATGCCAGGGATTCCGTAAGCCCTACCATAGCAAATTTTGAGGTAACATAACTGCCAATATTTGCACCTGCAACGTAGCCTGCCGCAGAAGCGATGTTGATGATATGACCGGAACGTTGTTTTCTAAATTGTGCCATCGAAGCCCTGATAACATTTACCGTTCCGAATAAATTCACATCTAATGCTTTTCTAAATTCTTCATCGGTTAACTCTTCAATGCTGCCAATAAATGAGAAGCCTGCATTATTAACCGCTACATCTAATCCTCTAAAATATTCAACTGTTTTGTTGATTGCCTGTTTAATCTCTTCTCTATTTGTAATGTCTAATTCAATGGGTAGAAAATTATCATTTTCAATGCCAACACTTTGTTTTAATTGATTTGAATTTCGGGAAGTAGCTGCAACTTTTTCGCCTTTATCCAATAATAATTTTGTGAGCAACAGCCATATTCCTTTTGATGCGCCTGTTACAAACCATATTTTTTGCTTGTTCATTGTTTAATTCGAAATTGTTCTTTTATCCGTCCAGTCAATGTATAAATCTCGTTCAGAAAAAAGCCATTTGCCGTTTTGCTTTACGTAGGTATCGTGATAACGAATACTCATTATCAACAATGATTTTTCGGCATTTTTAATATGATGAGCCAAGCAATACACTTCGCCTGTTGCCGAGTCTCCATTTATTTTTATTATGCTTTGTCCGTTAAAATGCGTAGTTA
>JAATFC010000341.1 GCA_015655435.1 Chitinophagales bacterium
AAGCCAACATTGAATTGTGCATCTCTGTGTCCCGCTTTTGCAGCTTTTAAAAACCATTCAAAAGCAAGGTCCAGGTTTTATCTGTTCCTAAACCGTGGTCATAGCAGGTGCCTAAATAAAATGGGCTCTGACATGTCCATTTATCGCAGCACAATTCCACAATGCAAATATGTCATTCCAATCTTTCTTTTTCCTGCCATTTTCAAAAGCAAGCTTATAGCTAAGCCGGAACATTTTTTCAATTTTGTACTTACTAAAAACTGTTGTTGCTTGTTTCATTTTAGCATTCAATTTATTATTGAACATATTCCGAATCTTGCCACTAACCAATAATCAGCGCACCACCGTTTTTATCAATGGTAAAATTACAGACTCCATTATTTTATAGCCTTCCAGAGTCGGATGCACGCCATCTCCGCTCAATTCTTTATCCAAACCATTATTGGAGTTTGTCATTTTTTTGAAATAGTCTGCATAGACGATTTTATTTTTCTTGGCGTAAGATTCCAGCATTGCATTGAGTTGCGGGATTTTGATATTGGGTTGTTTTCCCGGTCTCCATGGGTATTCGGATGCGGGCAATACAGAGGAAATAATCACTTTGATTCCATTGGCTTTGGCAAGCTCGGCCATGGACACTATATTGCCGAAAATATTTTCCAAACTGATAGGCCCTTGGTTTTCCGCAATATCATTAGTTCCTGCCAATATCACTACAACCTGTGGTTTCAACTCCAATACATCCTGACGAAAACGAACCAGCATCTGCGAAGTGACCTGTCCACTGATACCTCTACCGACAAACCCATTAGTCTTAAAAAAAGAACTGTCCAGTCTGACCCAACCGTCCGTAATGGAATTACCCATGAATACTACCTTTCTTTCGGATGCAGGCAATTGTTTCGTAATCTGATTGGCGGATTCATAACGAGAAAAATTAGCCCAATCTCCTTTTTCCTGAGCCTTCAATATAGCTGTGGACAAGAAAATCACACAGCATAGTAAAAATTGTTTCAGCATAGTAATCGTTTTATATTAGTGATAAAAATCCATTATTGTTCATTGCCGTTGTAAGCGTCAATAAAGGCTTTCGCTGTTTTATAGCTATAGTTTGTTACTTGTTGTAATTTATTAAACAGCTTTTCATTGTCCCGAACCAGATACTCAAGATTCTGTTTTCCTATTGGTTTCTGCACCATCATAGAACTGGACATCACTTCCATCAAAGGCGTATCATCTTTCTGTGCCAACCAGATACGTACCATTAGAAAACGTCCGTCCGCTTGCGCCGTGTTGTAAAACTGTTCGTACAGTTTGATTCGGCCATTGATGATACAAGTTAACCACATAGGTTTGTTGTTGATGGTCTTTCTCTCGTAGACTTTCTTTTCATTGGAGTCATAGTACGCTTTGTACAGTTCAGGATCGAGTTCGTACAAATCTTCACCTGACTCGAAACGCAATTCACCAAACAATGGTTTTTTAAATTTGCCGTATATCGTATCGTTTTTGTTCGTAACCAGATAGTCTTTGTATTTCTTTTTCTGTGCATTCCCAACTATACTCAGCAGTAATGAGACGACTATAAAAAAAGAAAGTCGTCCAATATAGCTGCCTTTATTTTTTTTCAACATAACTATTAACTTTTAAGTGAGAAATTCTGAGTTGCCGCGCGTCTCGCCGGCAGATAAGCCGCAATGACAGCCACTACCATAACCGTAACACTCACCAATACAAAATCAGACCAATACATCTTGACTGGATAATAATCGATTAAGAAACTACCGCCACCCAATTTTAGCAAATGAAATTCCGATTGCAAATAGCAAACTACCAAGGCAAGGATTACGCCTATCGTTCCTCCAATCACTCCCAGCAAGATTCCTTCTTTCAGAAAGATACTGCGTATCACAGAATCGTCTGCTCCCATGGCTTTCAGCACTGCAATATCCTTTCGTTTTTCCAATACGAGCATTGTCAATGCGCCTATCATGTTGAACGCCGCGATGACCAATATCAACGAAAGTATCGCGTAGATAATCCATTTTTCCATCTGCATAATGGAGAACAGGCTTTGGTTCTGCTCATAACGTGTTTTCACAACGTATCCATCACCTAAACTGCTTTTTAGTTTTTGTTGGACAGTTTCCGGATTGACTCCCGACTGTAGTTTTATCTCCATAGACGAGTATTCGTCGTCGGCAATATTGAGCATGTACCGCATGAACTCTATATTGGTAATCGCGTATTTGTTGTCAAAATCTTCCTGTATGCGAAAAATTCCGGTCTGCGCAATTTCAAAAGTATTCATCGCATCCTGCAAGTCCGAAAAACTTTCCGCCTGTGAGTTTGGCAGTGAAATAGTCAACGGTTCCGGAGATGTGAGGCTCAACGCAAGTGCGCTCTTAATCCCAATGCCCAATACAATATCCGGATGGTCGGAACTTCCCAGACTATAAGTACCTTCTGTTATATGTGCTTTTATATTGGCTACCTCAGGATAGTTTTTGTCAACACCACGCAGGAAAACCATGCTAGGATTGTCACCATTCCTCAACAGTGCTTTTTCCTCCAGCATCAGACTATAAGCCTTCACGCCTGAGGTTTTGGAAATAACGCCAATCTTGCTAGAGTCTAGATGGATAAGCTTTCCCATCTTGGGTCGCACACTCAGATCTGCGTAAAAATCGCTGTACAACGACTTGACCAATGCCTCAAAACCATTGAAAACACTCAATATGACAATCAATGCCGCCGTACCTACGGCAATCGCCACCACGCTTATCCACGCGATGATATTGATAACGTTGGTTGTTTTTTTTGATTTGAAATAGCGCCAAGCAAATAATAACTCCATGTATTGTACTGGATTTTAATCGTTGGAAGCCTTATCCTTATTGATGTCCTCTTCTTCTTTGCGTATTTTGTCAAACAATTCTTCCATACGGAAAACATTGTCCAGAGTGTCGTCTTCGTAATATTGGATAACAGGAATCCTGCGCAGTTGATGCCTTACTTTATTTGTCAGTTCTTTTTTGATTTCCCATGCTCGGTCTTCGATTTTTTTCAGGGCAGTCTTTTTGTCTTCCACTTTGAAAAAACTCAGGTATATCCTAGCTTCCAACAGGTCAGGCGTAACCTTCACATCCGAAATCGACACCATACCGCCGTCGAGCATCGACAGCCCCAAATGCTGGAATATTTCGTTCATGTATTCCTTTATAACTCCGGCAACCTGCCTCTGACGCTTTCCCTCTTCCATAATTCTTGCTTTATATTGGCTGCAAAACTAAGACTTTGCCACAATGTAAAACACAATACGCACGTTC
The DNA here is from genome assembly GCA_015655435.1 of Chitinophagales bacterium. Classification (GTDB taxonomy): domain Bacteria; phylum Bacteroidota; class Bacteroidia; order Chitinophagales; family Chitinophagaceae; genus Rhizosphaericola. The sequence goes on from JAATFC010000341.1 coordinate 3,330, forward strand.
TATACTCCATAAACACAGATAACAAATATTTAGGAGAAGAAACACAGTTTAGCACACCTTTTGCTAAATAGGTAAATCCAGTTGGAAAAAGTATTTTTGAAACACTAAAACCAATATAAAAACGATGTATTTCAGTTATATTTTGATTTCTGCCTTGCTTATTTTGATAAGCCTTTTTCTTATTAATTTTAAGAAAATAGAAAAATTCAGGAACGAAAACAAACGGACATTCGACTTTGTCCTGTCTTTGATTTCCACTTTTACGGGTTTCTTTATCGCGTTGACACTCAATACCGTATTGGGCAACATTCAGCAAAAGCAGAACCTCGCCAAACTATTAAATGCCAGCAACCTCGCTATCGAAAACAACCGGATGCGAACACAAGGTTCGTATATCAACGGTATGAAAAGCGGAGTTTCCCTGACTGAACTGGTCAAAACCACCCCGGCCGAACTGCCGCGTATCTATCCTAACCTGGAAGAGAACGACTTGGTCAATACTTATTTTTCCGCCAACGGATTCCAGGCGTATATTGTCTGCATGGACGGTATGGAAAAATTGGTCAATAACATTAATTCCGCGACTATACCCGAGACTAGCAAGATCAAAGCAGTCAATGATTACCTGAATTATCTGGCTTTGGCACAGAAAATAAATACGTTGGAAAGAGACCGAATCGACGGAAAAATCTCCCAAAACGATGAAGACAGCCAACTGAATACCGTCATAAATCAATTAACAGCAAAATAAAACCAATATAAAATCATGAAAAAAATAGCTTATTTCGCACTTTCCTTTTCTATTTTGGCGGCTGTCGCCTGCAAAAACAATGACGCGACCAGTCAGAAGATAGATTTTACACAATCCTACGAAAACGCTGCTTTAGCACTTACTTCTGCTCAAAACAATTACAATACAGCACTGACTTCCAATGATACGAGCAAGATAAACATAGCAAGAAAAGAACTGGAAACGGCAACGACTAATTATGTCACGTCCAAAAACGACCTCATCAAAAACGGAGGAACCGTCAAGCAGGAATATGAATCCAACCTGACAAAATCCGAACAAACGCTATCTAAAATCATACCTGCGGCGACAACGTCCACAAAACCTGATTCTGCAATCGGCGGAAAAGTCGGACAAGCCATAAACAATGGTACAAAAAAAGTAGACGACACCAAGAATGCCGTCCATTCTACAGCTACCAATGTAATAGACAAGGCTAATAACGCTGTACAAAACATCGCTGCCAAAAAAGCGAAAACGCAAGACAACATTAAGAAAGCTGGAGAAAATTTTCAGAAAAACATAGAGGATACAAAAGCAAAAGGAAAAAAGCTAAACGAAGATGTCAAGAATCTATTCAAATAGAATCAAGACAAAACAAATAAACATAACAAGCCGATGGAATATTCACCATCGGTTTTTCTTTTTTCTTCAATAAATCTCATAGAAATAAATACGAATAATTCTCAAAAAAATAAGGTCATTCCAAAAATGTGTTTTGTTTTTCCAAACACATTTTCACTTCTATCCGTATCAGAGAAAAACACATTTATGAAACCAACACTTAGCCTGCTTCTAATCAGTATGCTTGCGCTTGCCTGTAGTAAAGACAACGACACCTCTCAAAAAAATCTAAATAAGGAGGGCGTTATTGGAAGTTGGAAGATTACTTCTATTTATCATTCAAACGTGAATCCCGATGGAACTCTCACCAATTCCTGGACAGCCGCTAGTAATCAAGAACAAATCATTGTAAATTCAGATAGCAGCTATCAATACTCAGTAGTGAAACCAACGTCCGGAGTAATCCCACCCACTATTTTTTACAACATACCCAACAAGGGTAAGACTATTGTTGATATGAGTCCCATTGCAAGAGATGCATCACCTCTCATTTATTTTATTTCAGGTAAGGATACCTCTTTTTTTGGGTTGTCGTTAATAAAAGATACAATGGATTGGTATGTGTCGGTAGGCTCAAAAGAGTTATATGCTAAACGCTTCATCAGAACGAAATAACAGACTTTTATATTAAAAAACAAAAAGGTCGTCTAGCCTGAGACTAGACGACCTTTTTCAATATAATCAACTGTAAATACTAACCTAGAGCTACGCGTTTGAATTCGATAACTTTCAAATCCTTGTTTACGCTTTTCAGGTAATCTTCTACGGATTTCCCCGCATCTTTTACGAATGGTTGCGCCAACAATGTGTTTTCCTTGAAGAAAGCATTCAATTTACCATCAGCGATTTTGTGAATCATTTCGTCAGGTTTTCCTGCCATCTTAGGGTCTTCTTTCATTGTGTCAACGATAACCGCTTTTTCACGAGCTACTACATCAGCAGGAACAGCTTCGGGAGAAACAGCCAATGGGTTTAACGCCGCAATCTGCATAGCAACATCTTTACCTGCTTCGTCCGCTTCTGTAGTCAAGCCAACCAATACACCAATGCGGTAAGCGCCATGAATGTAAGAAGCAACGTAAGGAGCTTCTACGATATCGACATGCGTGATTGCTATTTTTTCACCAATAGAAGCCAACTTATCGTTAATCAAAGCATCAACAGTCAGTCCGTTGATGGAAGCTTTGTTCAACTCTTCGATATTGGCAACATTGTTCTCAACGGCTGCATCAGCGATTGACTTAACGAAAGCAACGAAATCAGCGTTTTTGGAAACGAAATCCGTTTCGCAGCTTACACTTACGATATATCCTTTTTTGTTGTCTTTAGTAGTTTGAGCGACGACTACACCTTCTTTAGCTTCACGATCACTACGTTTAGCAGCTACTTTTTGACCTTGTTTGCGTAACCAGTCAATAGCGGCTTCGAAGTCACCATTAGTTTCAGTAAGAGCTTTGCGGCAATCCAACATACCAGCACCAGTTGCCAGACGTAGTTTATTGATGTCAGCGGCTGTAATTGTAGACATAATATTAATGTATTTTATAAATAAAAAGTAAAAAATAAAAAGGCAAAACCTAAAAGCAACAAATAGTTTTTGGTTTTTGCTTTAGCCTCTTTACTTAGTGGATTTTTCTTTTACAGATAAAACCTTATAGAAAATTTTCTATAAGGTTTTATCTGTATATCAATAGTTTAAAAGAACTAAGGATTATTTTTTAGGACCAGCACCTGTCTGAGGACGACGGCTTGCACCACCTGGTACACGGCGTTTAGCAGGGCCGTTACCAGCACCTTGGCTTCTGCCACCACGTCCTGCACCGCCTTCAGCTTCAGCTTCAGCTTGCAAACGTGCTGCTTTCTTTTCAGCTTCGTTGTCCACGTCTTCATCTTCATCGTCTTTCGCTGCTTGTCTTTCAGCAAGACCTTCCGCGATAGCTGCAGTGATGTAGTTGGTGATGATAGCGATAGATTTGGTCGCATCGTCATTAGATGGGATAGCGAAATCTACTTTGTTAGGATCACAGTTCGTGTCAACCATACCGAAAGTTGTGATACCCAAACGTTTAGCTTCTGACAAAGCGATATGTTCGTTACCTATATCCACGATGAACAAAGCGGATGGAAGACGGCTCATGTTAGCGATACCGCCCAATACTTTATCCATTTTGTCTTTGTCGCGGCTCAAGGTAAGGCGTTCTTTCTTAGTCAAGCTTTCAGCATTGGCATCACCCAATAATTTGTCGATGCTCTGCATTTTCTTAACGCTTTTACGTACCGTGTTGAAGTTAGTCAACATACCACCCAGCCAACGTTCAGTGGCGAAAGGCATGTTTACTTTTTTAGCACATTCGGCAACGATATCTTTAGCTTGTTTCTTGGTAGCAACAAACATGATTTTTTTACCGCTTTTAGCTATTTGTTTCAACGCAGCTACAGATTCCTGCAACGCATCAACTGTTTTGTTCAAGTCGATGATATGGATACCTTTCTTTTCAGCAAAAATGTAAGGCAACATCTTTGGGTTCCATTTCTTCTTCAAGTGTCCGAAATGAACGCCAGCTTCCAAAAGCTGCTGTTGTAAAGAAGTATTCTGTTCCATTTATAATAAGATTTGAATATTTTGAAAAATAAGGTATTAACGTTTGCTGAACTGGAAGCTACGACGAGCTTTCTTGTGTCCAAATTTCTTACGTTCTACGCTACGAGATTCACGAGTCAACAATCCAGCAGCTTTCAGAGCCGGGCGCAATTCGCTGTCTACTTCGAGCAATGCGCGTGCAATACCCAATCTTGCAGCTTCCGCCTGTCCTTTGATACCACCGCCTTGAGCGTTGATAACGATATCGTATTTGTCAAGCGCGTCTACAGTCTTGAGAGGAGCCTCTACTTGGTTCTGTAGGTATGCTAAAGAAAAATATTGTTTGTAATCCTTGTCGTTGATGGTAATCTTACCTGCACCCTTGCTTAGGAAAACACGGGTAACGGCTTCCTTACGACGACCGATGGCATTTTTTTGTTTTTCCATTTATTTTTTGTTTTCTCCTGACGTCAGGAAATGAGTTAATTAGAATTTAAGTTCTTGAGGTTTTTGAGCTGCATGTGGATGGTTTTCACCTACGTAAACGAAAAGTTTACCATACAGTTTGCGACCCAATCTGTTTTTGGGAAGCATACCTTTAATTGCTCTTTCCATCACTACTTCAGGACGACGTTTGATCAGGTCTTTCGCCTTTTCTTCTTTCAATCCACCCGGATATCCAGTGTAGTGGTCGTACAACTTCTGATCCATTTTCTTACCTGTCAATACTACTTTCTCTGCGTTGGTAATGATGACATAGTCACCACAGTCCACGTGTGGAGTGTAGTAAGCTTTGTTCTTTCCGCGAAGGATTGCCGCGATTTTTGCAGCGATACGACCAACGGTTTGATTAGTACCGTCGACAATGTACCAAGTACGTTGTACGGTAGCCGCGTTAGCATGCTTAGTCGTAAAATGTAAATTTGCCATTTTTAAATAATTTTTAGCCTGGCGCTATCCCGCCAGTTTTTGAAATTTGAAGCGCAAAGGTGAAACAATAGTTTGGTCGGGGCAAATTTTTGGACAGTTATTTTTATCGAACTTTCATAACTAATTGATAAACAATAAAAATTTTGACGAAAAAGTAAAATCATTGGCGTTTTTCTTGCGAAAACAATGCCTCATACACCACTTCCCTACTTAATTCTTTGATTTCTCCTAGTTGCAAGTCACCCAAATCCAACTGTTCAATACGGTACCTTACCAAGCGCAATGTCGGAAAGCCAACTGCTGCAGTCATCCTACGTACCTGACGGTTTTTGCCTTCCCAAAGTGTCAATGAAATCCAAGGAGCGGGAATTTCTTTTCGAAAACGAATGGGCGGATTGCGTTCAGGAAGATTGGGATCTTCGAAAAAAATGGAGGCTTTTGCAGGAAGCGTATGGTGCGATTTTCCATTAATGGAAATATCAACGCCTTTTTCCAGCTGTGCAATCGCTTTTTCATCAATAGCGCCATCCACTTGCACCCAATATTCGCGTTCATGTTGATGTGCTGGATTCAGCAGTCGATTGTTGACAGATTTGTCATTTGTCAATAACAATAATCCTTCGCTATCATAGTCCAAACGGCCAACCGGATACACATCGGTGGGCACATCAAAACAATCCTTTAATGTCCGTTTATCTCCTTCCGGAGAGAACTGACACATTACCTGAAAAGGCTTGTAGACAATATAGTAATTCGGCAATTGAAGAATTTGAGGATTTGGCTATTTGAAGATTTGAAAATGATTTAAATGCTTAAATCGTAATTCAAAATTCGTAATTCCTAGTTCCTAGTTTTTATTGAAAATAAAAACGAAAGGTTTCAGTTTTTCACTGACAATCTGTTTGATGCGGAAAGGGCGGTTAATTAATTTGTAGCGGTTCAGGTCGATGATTTCATTTGCAATACAGAAATTGTCCATACTCTCGGCCTTCGAAAGGATAGCCGAAATGTTCTGGATATGTTTTTGCAATTCTTGCTCGGTGAAGATTTTCTCCCCGACCAATACTACCAAATCTCTGTCGTGCATCATAAAACTTTGCCTTTTATATTAGCCTATTGGTTTCTTCGCCGCACATCCGCAGTTGGCAGCGCTTTTCGAGGACGCGCAGGATGCAAAACAAAGGCTTATACTTACTGCCAAAACCAAAATAACTAGAATTCGATTGCTGATCATAGTAATTCAAAATTATGTAATTATTTTTACAAACTTATTTTGGATAAAAATATTGCATATAAAACCATACTGATTGCCCCGCTGGACTGGGGACTGGGTCATGCGACACGGTGTATCCCCATTATACATTATTTCCGACAGCGAAACTGGAACATCATAATCGCCTGCCCACCCGAATCGGCACATTATGCGCTGCTGTCACGCGAATTTCCGGATGCTAAGTTCGTTCCACTCTTCGGATACAATGTCCAATATGCCCGTTCACGTACATTTTTCATGCCGAAGATGTTTTTGCAATTACCCAAAATCCATTGGGCAATCAAAAAAGAAAACCGCTGGCTAAGAAACTTCGTCCAGAACAAT
>JAATFC010000386.1 GCA_015655435.1 Chitinophagales bacterium
CCGTCCGGTCCACTCTTAAAGAGTTCAAAAAGATATAAAACGTGCTAAATTATTTTATTTTCACAGCCTTTATTTTTATTTCTAATGCTTATAATTGCAAAAAACTCCAATTATAAAGGTGGTAATTCGGTTAGCATGAAATTCGTTTTAATATTGCTAACCGAATAGTGATTAGTTGGCGATGTCAAACATGCTGTTTTTAGTTTGAGAGAGATAGCCGGAAAAATTGGTATTTCAAGGCAAGAGCAGGCATTCATGAGCAATGCATTTTTGGTTGGCTATCTGATTTTACGAACTTTATAATATAAATCGGAGATCTTAGGTGGGAAAAACCTAGATTGCAATTAGTAAGTCGTATAGGATTTACGCTATTGAACTATTCATTGAACTATAAAATTTATCATGGTGTAACTATTTGATATTTAAATAATTGGGAATGCAATTTTCATTCTGTCATACCGACTATTAACTGATTGAAAATCAATAAAATGTCTGAATATATTACAATTACAGGCATTTTTTATTTATTTCTGAGCTAAACAAGTTCATTTAAGTTCAATTGCCTGGTGTACTAATAAGTGCCGTCAAGCGAGCCTAATTTAACCTCATAATTTATTGATAACCAATATTTGTATGAATGAACCTCCCCCAAACAGAGCTTCGAGGAGGTTCATTCCGAACAAACAGCTTTAAGAAATCTTCAAAAAAATGGATAAATATAGTTTGCTATTATGATTTCATGTTTAAATGGTCGAATCCAGCATTGTACTTGAGTATTGGTATAAATTAAATTTTATATCTACCTAATATCCTCACTACCCATAATAACTCTCGATGGTGTTTTAAGTTATTAGTACGGGCTATCGTCGACAGGACTTTAAATTTGTAAATTGGGATGAAAAACAACAGTAAACGGATGTTTATCGCCTTTGTCTTTTGAACGGAAAAATGGAGTGCATAATGGACGGAGAAGCTATGGTATAACATTCTATTTATTTATGACTGAATATTCACATACCATGGTTATGTATACCATGTTTGCATCTATAGAATGGACATTATAAGATGGATATAATGCTATAATCTGATTATTGAAAATGCTTGATAATTTATTTTTATGTTCCACACAACAACTTCTAGTTCTCTATTGTTTGATAATTTTTCGATGCTGGGCCGCTTGAAACGACATTAAATATTAGAGCCTCATAAAACGATTTACAAACCAATCGGAATTCGAACTCACTAATATTAGTTGATCTCGCTTCAATGAGAAAGTTCGTTATTTTAAATCCCTTTTTATTGTATCCTCTGTAAATAACCAATCATCTTTGTTTAGTCTCATGATTTCTTCTCAATGATTCTAGGAACAGTTGCACCATTCTCCCAGTCTTCATACATTTTAAGTCTGCTTATCTAGACCCTTTCTTTTTTTATATTTTGAACTAACTAAATAAGTGATTAAGCCTATCAACAGGTTTAGAATTCCGAGCATGGATTCATAAGGATGGTTTCTGACAGAATAAAATATAATCCATAACGATAGTAAAAGGTAAAATATCTGCGTAATGGGAAATAGGGGAGACCTGAAATAGGAGGATTCATTAGCAAACTCTTTGCTTCTTCTACGACTAACGAACACACCTGCGACAACAAGCATGGTGCACAATGTCAATAGAAAACCACAGTAAATCATAATTTGTTCAAATGTTTCCGTGATGATGAGTATAGACGTCAATGCGAATTGGAGCCATAGTGCTTTTTTAGGAATATTGTCCTTGCTGCTTCTGAAATACTTCCATAATGTATAGTCTTCCGCAATACATGATGTGACGCGGGCACCTACCCATACCATGGCACTGATACCGGACACTAGCAGCATAGAGATGATAATCCCAAAGAATTTTGCTTTTCGCGGGTCCAATATTTTGGATATGGCAATCACGCCAATGTTTATTTTCCCCTCAAGCTCTCTTACCGGAACATTTTTCAGGAAAACATATTGTAACAACACGTACAATATCATGACAGCCATCGTACCGCCTATAAGTGAAATGGGCAATGATTTTCTGCTATTTTTAAAATCATCGGTAAGATAGGCTGCGGCATTCCACCCGGAATAAGAATACCCGACGTAAATCAACGCAACAGCGAATACAGAAGAAGATACCTCTTTAACGTAAGATGTATCCAATAGAAAAGAATTGCCGGCATCTTTGCCTATGCCTATTCCCAAAATGATAAACAGGATTATTACCAATACCTTAAGGGTTGTTGCCGTATTTTGAAACACTGCGCTAATCTGAGTACCTTTCGTATGGATCAATGTTAAAATGGCTACCAATGCAATTCCCATATATCTAGTATGGATGTTTCCATGGGGAAAATATTCTATTGCGGCGATTGCTGATAAGGCTATGGGTGCCGAAAATCCTGCCGTAATGGATATCCACCCAGCTAAATAACCGATAACCGGATGGTATATCTTGGAAAGAAATGCATATTCACCACCGGATTTTTTCACCACCGTGCCAACCTCTGCATAACTAAAAGCTCCTGCAAGTGCAATAATTCCACCTACTACCCACAAGGTAAGTATTGCCATGTTATTGCTTAGATCCTTCACTTGGAACCCCAGACTGGTGAATGCTCCTGTGCCAATCATATTTGCAATGACAATGGCCATTCCGGTTGTCGTTCCTATTTTTTTATTCTTTGTCATGAGATTTGCATTCTCTATAATTGCCGTTTTCCAACGTCACCTATTACACTTAATGTTTTCAATGCTTGTGCTTTGAGCAATTGATCATAACTATTGACGGCTATCTGTTGGCAAACCAATTTTATTTTTCCCTGATATAGTGACATTCCGAACCAAGACAAAGTTTCCAAAGTCGCAAGTTTTATCTTTTGACTTCGCTTATCATCGTTTAGAATATTTAAAAGTGCAGGGACAAGATGGTGATTCCTGTATGCTCTCAACATACGTATTTCCGAAAGCAACTCTTTTTCTGTAGCATCGGTTTTTGTTAGGATTTGTTCGCTTTTTCCCGTGCTGGATTTTCCGGTTTTTATTTTGTTCAAAGCGATGGAGTATAGTTCATGAATATTGGAGACTCCAGGATTGTCTTTTATTGCGGTGTCCAAAGTCGCTTTTATAAGGTCATAATTGCCAAACTGGAATATTCCGTTTAGTTTGTATTGTACTCTTTCAGCTTCCCGATCATTTAGGTATATCTTCATCAATGGGACTATATATTGGTCGCCGCCATTTTCTATGGCATCGTAAACGGCTTTTCTTTTGATATATTCATAGTTGTCGGTTAATGCCAATGTTAATGCATCCCTGAATGTTTGATTCTGGTATTTTCTTAATAAAAAGTAAGCCTGCAAACGGACAGATTCGTAAGGACTATGTTTAAAATAGGACAACAGTATTTTAGAGAATGAAGCTTCATCGTTTAATTTGAATAATTCGGTCAGTGCATAAGCCTGCATGTCAGCATCATTTGTTTGCAAGAGCTTGTTCCAGTCTTGTTTTGTAGTATTTTTCTTGCTTAAAAGCGTATTGTAAAATGCTTGTTTTTTTGCATAGAAATGAAAAGTCGGATCGCCCAAAAGATGCGTTTCTAAAAAGGCGGTTTTTTTAAGTAAAAAACCGGTCCTTGCTCCCTGTTGCAAAATGCCCAGCAACTGTGGACCCCATAAATCTTGCAGTACGCCCACTGTATTGGCAAAAGCGACCACATTTTTCCCTTCGGAAAAAATATAATGTCCTGCCAGATAATCTTTCTGGTGAAATGAGCCAGTCAGACAGGAATTGATATAGGCAACGCGCACATTGATATTGCTAAGGTCTTCTTTATGGATTTCCATGTTGCTATTGAACAAGGAGTCTTCTTGAGTGTTTTTGGGAGAAAATGCTTCATCAAACAACTTGCCATTCAATCCGTATTGGATCTGGAATCTTCGTTTAAGCGAATCAAGATTTTTGTTGTTATCTTTAGCGGCGCTCATTTTGGAACGGATATACCTTCCCATATTTTCCATGGACTCTCCGGGTGTGGATACATTTGGATATCCATTTATCAACTGTGCATCTTCCGTTCCATGACCTGTTATAAATGCAAAATCCATCTCTTCTCTCTGCAATGTTGGGATAAGGATGGATTTCATAAATGTATTGTCTCTAAAGCTCATGAACTTAATCTCATTACCATTTTCAAAAAGAGCTGGAAATGATGACCTGAACGCTGTCATTTCTCCCGCCCAAGCTAAAGCAGATTCAGAATTGTAACCGTAAGCGGTAAAAACGACCATGTGGTTCAAGGCGTTCTTTTCTTTTTTGCCTTGTACAAGTTTTTTTAGATAAGCCTTTATTTGAACTATACTATTGTCGGTATCAGTAGCTAGGGGAGGCTTTATCCGTGCGGAATAAATATCCATGTCTATATACTGGGGACAATCTGCCCTGAGGTTATAATAGAAATAATTGGCATGCTTATCATCCTGTTTAAGGAAATCAAATTTCAGACCGAAATCATCATAAAAACGGTCGGAAGCAATGGATGACCTTTCCCAAGCGTTGGATTCCGGCATCTTAAATGCAGACGTAAGAAATTGTGCTCCGCGCACCATGGCGATAGGAATGTTTCCGACCAATACAGTCCCTTCCAAAGGGCTGTTTTTATTGGCATACAGCTTCTTTAATATATCCCTGATTTCCTCAGGATTTTTCCAGCTGGAGTAAATAATATAAGTGCCGAGGCCGTCCTCTTCAACACTTTTTTTGTAATCCATTAATTCATTTTCAGCACCAGCAAAAGTTTTGCTGTCTACGACGATGGCAAATGAGGTATTGCTGGTTATGCTCGGCCTGATAATTGTCTGCGCATTCAAATGACCGATAGAGCACAGCAATAATGCCGCAATATATTTCTTCATATAAAAATTAAAAACTTAATTGCTTAATGCCTCTCTACAAGTGATTATAGGCATTAAGCAATAGATAATAATCATGAGCCGGTTGTTTGTTGGACGGATTATTTTTTTAGGTAAACTTTATTGACGGAATAAAGTAATTGCAACGCATTAATACTGCTATCTTTTGCCATGTACTTGTTGCGGGTAGATTGGTATTCCTGTAAAGTATGCCCTGCTTTGTAATACAGCACGGAGTCAACCTCTGCCGTAGGTTTGGCATCATCGGGATATGCATAAACGAAATAGCCCTTATTGCCTGCATATGCTGGTATTTGGAAAAAATTTCTCGATTCGACACGATTAGTGCCCTCTGACCTTTTAGCGGCATCAATATAAAAATCAACTGCGTACTCAGGATAACCAAACAAATAACCATAGCCACGGAAACGCTCATATTTGTCAGCATTTTCTATAGTGCTTAAAACTAAATAGGGGTCAGAGCCCGGGACTAATCCAAACTGCCCAAAAAAGCTTCTTTTATCAAACAACAACTTGTTCAAGCTACTAACCCTGACAACGCTTAACTGGAGAAGCAATTTTTTGCCTCCTGA
>JAATFC010000146.1 GCA_015655435.1 Chitinophagales bacterium
GCTCAGGACAATATTCCTGTAAGGGCATTGCCGTCCCAAATATTCAGGACCATCTCGAAAGACGACAAGGATACTGTAAAATGGAAATGGAAATTTGGAGGAACGTCCAGCATCAACCTTGCCCAGACTTCCTTAAGCAATTGGGCTGCCGGTGGTGAGAAATTTTCCATGTCGCTGCGCTACTATCAAAATCTATATCTCTTTCATAAATCCGGACGTCATACTTGGGACAACAATCTGGATTATCGTTTCGGATATATTCAGACAAGTTCCATGGGCGGACAAAAGAATGATGATCAGTTCGATTTTGTTTCCAAATATGGTTTGCAGATGGATTCAACGCAGAAATGGTATGCATCCATATTGTTCAATCCACAGACACAATTATTTGACGGACGTTCCTATTACAATAGAGATAGCAGTACATTGTCATCCACGTTTTTATCGCCTGGGTATGTGACGTTGGCAATAGGTTTTGATTTCAAACCCATACCCAAAAAGAATTTTTCCATATTCTTTTCACCAATTACCAGCCGTACGACACTTGTGATGAAACACAGTTTGGCCGCACAGGGTAGTTTTGGCGTAAAACCATACCATCGCTATCTGGAACAGTTCGGCGCATTCAGCATGGTTACTTTTACCGGTCCTATCATGAAAAATGTGGATTACTCCGCAAAACTGAACTTGTTTTCCAATTATCTGGAAAGACCGCAAAACGTTACGTTCTATTGTACCAATATGCTTAATTTCAAGATTAATAGGCTATTGACTGCCAACTACAGCCTCAACCTAATCTACGACGACGACGTGAAATTGTTCGGTCCAAACGGCAATAGTCCGGGTTTGCAGGTCATGAGTGCTATTGGTATCGGTTTTTCTTTCCCGTTCCGCCCCAACTATGTTAGAATTTAACGTATTCTCCATCGTGAAAATGGGTTAATATTGCATTTCTGTAATTGATTTTCAAAAAAATCTCTCATGATTATTGCTATCTACAGTAGGGGGTTGACCCATGAGCAAAAACCAAATCTCGACTATTTGATTAGTTGCTTGAAGAAATACCATACTACCATTTGGATTTTCAACGCGCTTACGGAGCAATATCCCGAATTAAAACAGGATGATATATCGGTTTTCGGCGGTTATCGCGACCTGCCTGTCGACACCAAAGTATTGATTAGCTTGGGTGGAGACGGTACCATATTGGATGCGGTGACGATTGTCCGAAACAAAAATATTCCCATATTGGGCATTAATCTGGGACGATTGGGATTTTTGGCGAGTATCAATAGCAATGAGATTACAAAAGCGGTGGAAGCGTTGTTCCATGATTCGTTCATCGTAGACCATCGCAGCCTTTTGCATATTGAGGGAACTCGGGAGATTTTTGGCGATGTTCCGTTTGGGTTGAATGATTTTGCCATATTGAAACAGGACATTGCGCCTATGATCAATGTACATACTTATCTGAATGGCGAACTGCTTAATACCTATTGGTCAGACGGATTGATTGTCGCTACTCCGACCGGATCTACTGCCTATAACCTAAGTTGTAACGGTCCATTGGTGTTCCCGCATACCTCCAGTTTTGTGATAACGCCGATCGCGCCACATCAGCTCAACGTGCGTCCCATAATCATCCCTGACGACAGTATTATTTCTTTTGAGGTGGAGTCTCGGTCCAATACGTTTATTTGTTCACTTGATGCGCGCCGCGAGATTGTCCGAAAAGAGGTGCAGATTGCCGTCCGTAAGGAAGATTTTCAGGTGGGGATTATACGTCTAGAGGACAGTAGTTTCCTGACGACTTTGCGAAATAAACTGGATTGGGGAATCGACAAAAGAAATTAGGGCAAAAGGCAAGAAAACACGGATTTGGACGTTATTTATCCAATATAAATTGCAAACAACGCTCATTAAAAGAAATACGGGAAGGTCTCCGTTTCTTATATTTTTGAATTATTATGTTTAAAAAAATAGCTATTCTGGCATTTTTATTTCTCGCAAAAGAGAATATCCATGCACAGACATTTGAAAGTTACCAACATAAAGGAGAAATCGGCGCGGGGATCGGCTTGAGCAACTATTTCGGGGACCTGAACCCCAATGAGAATTTCAAAAGATTGAAATTTGCAGGCAATTTGTATTACCAATATTATATCAATAATTATATTGGAGTTAAGCTATCGGGTGTCTACACACGTCTGGGCAATTCGGATGTGTTCAACAAGAACGAAGCGTACAAAATGCGCAACCTGAGTTTCAATACGGATATATGGGAACTCTCATTGAATGGTACTTTCAATTTTTTCAAATTTTTACCGGGGATTCCCGGCCATCGATTCACTCCTTATATTTCTGCAGGCGTGGGCGTTTTTAATTACAACCCCTATACTTACCTTAATGTTAACGGCACGCAAGAAAAGGTTTTTTTGCGTCCGTTGGGAACGGAAGGACAAAACAGCACAACTGCTCACAATGGTAAAAAATATGGTTCGGTTGCATTGGCATTTCCGCTAGCATTTGGTGCAAAATATGCCATCAATGAGAACTGGAACATATTTGCAGAAGTAGGTTATCGCTTCACGACGACGGATTATCTAGACGATGTCAGCACTACTTATGCCGGAGCACAGGCGTTCCAAGCTCCTAATTATAATGGTACACCCAAAGATTTATGGTATGCACAACGTTTGCAGGATAGAAGTGGAGTGGTCGTCACTCCAGCTATTGGCGAACAAGGAATGAGTAGAGGTAACAGCAAAGCGAAGGACAGTTATATTATTGGGATAATTGGAGTGTCTTTTAATTTAAATGGATACAAATGTCCACCTTCTGCCCAATAGCCGATTCTTTCAATCATACTTTTCATTACATTTGCGCGCTTAAGGACAGCAATTGATGACGCAGCCGCAGAAAATAGACAATATAGACAAGGCACGCCTGCCCAAACATATTGCCATCATAATGGATGGTAATGGACGTTGGGCTCAGCAGCAGGGAAAAGACCGATTGTTCGGTCACTTCCATGGTGTGGAGAGTGTGCGTTCTGTCACGGAAGGCGCAGCGGAATTAGGTGTCAACTGCCTTACGCTATATGCGTTCAGTACGGAAAACTGGGATCGTCCGGAAAATGAAGTCAACGGATTGATGGAACTTCTTATCAAAACGATTCATGGCGAAGTTCCTACGCTGAACAAAAACAATATCCGTTTATTTACGATTGGGGACACTTCCATGCTTCCGAAAGAAGTAAGGGGCGAGTTGCAATTGGCTTTGGACAAGACCGCTCAAAATGATGGGCTAAAGCTGATATTGGCGTTGAGCTACAGCAGTCACTGGGAGATAACGGCGGCGGTAAAAAACATAGCTGAAGAAGTACAATCGGGGAAAATAGCGATTGAACAGATTTCGGACAAGGTAGTGGCAGACCACATGTCTACGGCAGGTTTTCCAACATTGGAATTGATGATTAGGACAGGAGGGGAGCATCGTGTCAGCAATTTTCTATTATACCAGCTAGCTTATGCAGAGCTGTATTTTACAGATATTCAATGGCCTGCGTACAGAAAAGAAGATTTATTTGACGCAATAATAGACTTTCAGAAAAGGGAACGTAGATTTGGCAAAACGAGTGAGCAGGTTCAGTCTAGATAAATTTTGAATAATTTTTTAATTTAACAAACACTTTTAATTATTCCCGTTAATTTGCCGCACTTTATTTGGCTACTATTATAGATAGAGTAATTAAAATTTAGAGATAACAAACAGTGTTTTTGGATGCACAAATCATATAAAATTGTTTTATTGGGGATTTTTCTTTGCTTACTCAGTGGCCCAATAATGGCTCAGGTGTCCGATGATACCACCAACAAAACAGTGGATTCTATAGATGCTGATTTGGTAAACATATTCAAACAGTCTACTCCCAAAAAATACAAGATTGCCGGTATTGCAGTTACTGGTAACGATTACTATGACTCCAGTTTGGTCGTTTCCGTTTCGGGATTGTCGATAGGGGATGTCATTACTATTCCCGGTGCAGATGCCATCTCAAGGGCTATCAACAAGATATGGTCACAGGAGCAGTTTAGTGACGTTGCCATCTATTACACCAAACTGGAAGGAGAAAAAATATGGGTAGAGATACACGTTGTGGAAAGACCCCGTTTAACTCACTTATATTTTAAAGGTGTTCCCAAAGGGCAAGCGGACGAAATAAAACCGAAATCGGGATTAGTGCTGGGAAGAGTCGTTACAGAGGCAAAGAAGATGGGAGCTGTTCGTGCGATTCGATCCTATTACGATGAAAAAGGTTTTAGAAATCTACATATACGTATTCAAGAAGTAAAAGATTCGGCTTATTTGGGACAGAATGGAGAAAGCCTGACTTTTTGGATTGACAAGGGAAACAAGGTTCGTATCAACGACATCTACATAACTGGAAATGATAAAGTTGCTGAAAACAAGCTGAAAAGCCAGATGAAAGGCACTAAGGAAATGATGCGTCTGACATTGTTCCCCGCAAAGGATACACCGGTTTGGGGTATTAACAACAGATATCCATTTAGTCAGTACATGAAAGATCGTGGACCTCTGCGACCTGACTTGACACTGAAAGTATTGGATCCATATTTCCGTTTCAAACTTTTCAATTCTGCAAAATTTGACCCTAAAAAATATGAGGAAGACAAAACAAAGATTGTTGACTATTACAACAAAGTCGGCTATCGTGATGCGTCTATATTGAAAGATACCACTTATTACAATTCCAAAGGAAACCTCAATATTGCTTTGAAGGTGAACGAAGGGCATAAATATTATTTTGGTAATATTACTTGGAGAGGCAACACTTTGTTCTCCGATTCTTTGTTGACTGAGATTATGGGAATAGAAAATGGAGACGTTTTCAACCAAGAATTGTTGAACAATAAGCTGGGTATAGGTGGATTAAATCCGGAAGTGGCGGATATCAGCGGTCTTTACATGGATCGTGGTTATCTGTTCTTTCAGGCACGTCCAACGGAAGTAGGCGTGCGTGGTCCGAACCGAGATACGATTGATTTTGATATACGCTTGCAGGAAGGTCCTCAGGCATCTATTAAATATGTAAGAATTGCGGGCAACGATAAAACGAATGAACATGTTGCACGTCGCGAAATGTACACATTGCCAGGAGATAAGTTCAGCCGTGAAAATCTAGTACGTTCACAAAGAACCTTGGCAAATCTTGGATTCTTTGACCAGGAAAAAATTAGTCCGGATGTTCAGCCAAACCAAGATGACGGAACGGTAGACCTTAATTGGTCAGTTCAGGAAAAATCAGCAGACCAGTTGGAATTAAGTGCCGGTTTTGGGGGAGGTATCGGGTTGACGGGAACTTTGGGGCTGACTTTTGCCAATTTCTCTACTAAAAATATTTTCAACAAAAGTGCATGGCAACCACTACCAACGGGCGATGGTCAGAAACTGACACTTCGTTTTCAAAGTAATGGTAAGATGTACCGTTCTTACAACTTATCATTCTCCGAACCATGGTTAGGCGGAAAGAAAAGAAATGGATTGCAGTTTAGTATCTATGATACCAAATACAATAATGGTTATAACTATACGACTGGAAAATTTGAGGAAACCGCTGGAAATCCTTGGTTTAGAACAACAGGTGTGTCCATTGGACTTTCCAAACAATTAAACTGGCCGGACAACTATTTCTCTTTAACGACAGCGATCAACTATACACGTTACCAGTTGCACAACTATACGATCGATTATTACAATATGCCGGATTTCAATAATGGTACGTCCAATAACTTGAATCTGAAGATAACATTGAATCGTTACAATATTGATAATCCGATATTCCCTAGATCTGGTTCTAACTTCATGTTGAGTGCACAGTTGACTCCACCGTATTCTATATTGGATCCCAAAATCGTAGGTTATTCAGACGCACGTAAATACAAGTGGATTGAATACCACAAATGGCGTTTCACTGGCGAATGGTACATACCTCTGAGTGCTCCGACTGGAGAAGACAAAAAACAGTTTGTCTTGAAGATGTCCGCGAAGTTTGGATATATGGGTAAATACAATACCAATCCGGACTTGATGGTATCTCCATTCGAAAGATTCCAGGTCGGAGATGCGGGTCTGAGTAATACTTATTCGTTCTTGGGTTATGACATCATTTCCCAGAGAGGTTACCCGGTTTATTCTTCTTCCAATCCGAGGATTAACCCCGACCAACAGCAGGCATCGACTTATTTCACATTGTTTAATAAATACACAACCGAAATACGCTATCCTTTGAGTCTCAATCCTAGTAGCACCATATTTGGTCTGGCGTTCTTCGAGGCAGCTAATGGTTGGTACGGATTTAAAGACTATAATCCTTTTCAGTTGAGAAGATCTGTCGGTTTGGGTATGCGTTTCAACTTACCGATGTTTGGTTTGTTAGGATTTGACTACGGTATTGGTTTGGATAGGACGCAGCCGGGACAAGGCTTAAAAGGTGCGGGTAGATTTACCTTTATGTTAGGATTTGAACCAGATTAGTGTTAGTTGATAATTACTAATTTGAAAACGAAAGGAATATAGTAATACAGTTGAAATAAAATTTTGCTTTTAGCATTATATATTCGTTCGATTTATAACTTAAAATTCATAACTCACAAAGTGCGTTATATTTTTTCTGCAATATTGACTATCGGTCTGATGACTATTGGGAGCCTCAATACTTCTTACGGACAGCGGTATGCAATTATCGATACACGGTATATACTGAACAAAATGCCGGAATATGCCGATGCCGATGTACAGTTGAAAAAATGAGCACGCAATGGCAACGGGAAGTCAACCAAGCACAGACAGACTTGGATAGAATGAGAAAAGACTACCAGGCCGAACAGTACATGTTAACGGATGAATTGAAAAAGAAAAGAGAAATCGAAATTGCCAACAAGGAAAAAATGGTGCGGGATTTGAATACAAGGTATTTTGGATACGAGGGGGAGCTTTTCACGCAACGCAAAAGACTAGTTCAGCCAATACAGGACAAAATATTCAATGCAGCGCAGCAGATGGCAGTAAAGCATGGGTACGATATTGTTTTTGACAAGAGTGAAGGAATTACCATTATCTTTGCTGACCCCAAATTAAACAAAAGTGATGAGCTTCTGTCTTACTTGGGTATTAAGACGAAATAAAATATTCAACGCTTTTAAGAAGCATACTTTATTAAAACAAAAAACAAAAAATGAAAAAGGTTCTTTTAGGATTGATCGCTATTGTTGGAATGACCTTTATGGCGATAAGTGCAAATGCACAAACGGGGTTCAAAATTGGCATATTTGATGCAGAAAGCATTATTCGCTTCATGCCCGAATATAAAATGCAAGTAGATACCGTTTTACAACAATATCAACGGGACTCTATTGCTGCACAACGCGACATTTTGGACGCGGAATACCAAAGATTGGATAGTACTTATAAAGCAGACTCTACGGCGAAAAAACCTGCAACTAGATTGAAATATCTATCCGATCAACGTATGCAGTTTGCATATCAATTGATTAATTGGCAACAGATAGCGCAAAACATGACTCAGAATAAATATATTCAGTTGGCTCAACCTTTATATCAAAAAGTTGTTAAAGCATTACAACAAGTTGCCGCTGCACAGCATGTCTCTGTTGTGTTGAAACCTGATGCACTTGAACCCGCTTTCACGCCTAATGCAAGTTATGTAGTGGATCTTTCCCTACCAGTTGCCAAAGCACTGGGTATAAAAGTCAATGATGAACCTCAAGGGAGTCAACAAGGCGGTGCAACACCAGCTAGAAAGCCGGCCGGCAAATAATAATTTGTAAAAAATTATAATAAAATAAGTTAGCACCATGTTATTCGCATGGTGCTTCTTATTTTTGGGGTATGCAGCAGACTCCCATTGGCGTATTTGATTCAGGTTATGGCGGCTTGACCATCCTACGCAAACTAACCGCACAGATGCCTTCCCATGATTTCATCTATCTGGGAGACAATGCGCGTGCGCCTTATGGCACACGTTCGTTTGAAACTATATACAAATACACATTGCAAGCCGTAAAATGGTTTTTTGAACAAGGTTGCCCTTTGGTTGTATTGGCGTGCAATACGGCTTCAGCAAAAGCCTTACGAACCATTCAGCAGAACGATTTACCCAAAATGGATTCCTCAAAACGTGTATTGGGAATTGTTCGTCCAACGAGTGAGGTCATAGGCAGTTTTACCGAAACAAGAAAAGTAGGCGTGATGGCGACAAGAGGAACGGTATTGTCCGAATCCTACAAAATAGAAATCAAGAAGAGTTTTCCGGATATTGAGGTCATTCAGGAATATTGTCCTATGTGGGTTCCTTTGGTGGAAAACAATGAATTTGACTCTCCAGGTGCGGACTATTTTGTCAAAAAACACATAAAAGAATTATTGAAAAGAGATCAAAACATTGACACTGTGCTGTTGGCATGTACGCATTATCCTTTGTTGATGGAAAAAATAAAGGAATACATGCCCGTAAGCATCAAGATTGTTGAGCAGGGAAATATCGTGACCGCAAGCCTGATTAATTACCTGGCTCGGCATCCGGATATGGATGATCGCATTACAAAGTTTAGTTCACGAAAATTTTATACGACGGACGACCCGACTAATTTTAGCGAACAAGCGGCTATTTTTTATGGACAGCATGTCAAAGCAGATAAAGTAGAAATGCTGTAGTTTTAGTTTCCGAGCCGCTTGAGAGCAGTTACCCAAATCCAAATTTGACTTTTAATTTTTGACTTTTTACTTAAACAAATGGCAACCAAAGACACTTTTATACAAACCGTCAAAGACGGCTATACATTCAAAGGAGACAAGGTAAAAATTGGTATTGGCATATTGGATGGCAATCCTGTACCCGAAGCCGAAATATTCCTCCCGCTCAAAACACTGAACCGCCACGGTTTGATTGCCGGAGCTACCGGTACGGGGAAAACAAAAACCGTGCAGATGGTTGCGGAATATCTCAGCGACAACAGCATTCCGGTATTGCTGATGGACATCAAGGGCGACCTGAGCGGCATTGCTGCAGCGGGCGTTACCAACGACAAAATCAAGGAACGCTATCAGTTGCTCAATATGGATTATTTGCCACAGGCATTTCCAACTGAGTTCCTGACATTAAGTAACGAAACAGGCGTGCGATTGCGTGCAACTGTTAGCGAATTTGGTCCGATACTTTTGAGTAAAATATTGGATTTGAACGATAACCAGGCTGGGCTCGTGGCGATGCTTTTCAAGTATTGTGACGATGCTCAGTTGCCATTGGTTGACTTGAAAGATTTTACAAAAGTACTCCAATATGCGTCGCAGGAAGGTAAGGAAGCGTTGACTAAGGACTATGGGAATATAGCGACGACCTCTATCGGAACAATATTGCGAAAAGTAGTCGAACTCCAACAGCAAGGTGCGGATTTGTTCTTCGGTGAGAAAAGTTTTGAGGTGGACGACTTGATGCGTATTGACGGCAACGGACGCGGCATGGTCAACGTCTTGCGTGTGACCGATATGCAAAACCGTCCGAAATTATTCTCCACGTTCATGTTGCAGATGTTGGACGAGCTTTATTCTTCCAGTCCTGAAGCGGGCGATTTAGACAAACCTAAACTTGTCATCGTCATAGATGAGGCGCATTTGGTCTTTGAGGAAGCGTCGGATGCCTTATTGCAAAAAATAGAAACGATTATCAAGTTGATACGTTCCAAGGGCATTGGTATTTATTTCTGTACGCAAAATCCGCAGGACGTTCCGGCTGGGATATTGAGCCAGTTGGGTTTGAAAATACAGCATGCACTTCGTGCTTTCACTGCCGCCGACAGAAAAACAATCAAACAGGCAGCGGAAAATTTCCCCGAAACCGATTTTTACAAAACAGAGGATTTGCTTACGCAAATGGGTATTGGCGAAGCTTTCGTGACTCTATTAAACGAAAAAGGAATCCCAACACCGCTCGTGCATACCTTGCTTTGTTCGCCTAGAAGTCGCATGGATATTCTTTCTCCCACGGAGCTTAGCAATGTTGTCGGACAGAGCAAGCTTGTCCCTAAATACAATCAAACCGTTGACCCTGTTAGCGCCTACGAAATACTTACGCAGAAACTGCAAGAAGCAGCAACCGCTTCACAGACGACTGCCACCAATACAAAAAAAACTGATTCGGGTGGTATATTGAACAATCCATTTGTCAAGTCGGCGATGCGTACAGCGTCAACGATTGTTGCGGGTACGATTGTCCGAAGCATATTGGGCGCATTAGGTTTGGGTGGAAAGAAGAAGTAACGACTGAATTTCCCGACTTATTATAAAAAGATACCTCTATTGATAAGATAGAGGTATTTTTGTGCTGAGCATTTTTAATCTTAACTCTTTTAATATCATGCTGAAAATCGGTGTATTGGGCGCAGGCCATATTGGAAAATTTCATTTGAATAACTGGAAGGAAATTGAAAATGTAGAAATCGTTGGTTTTTTCGAACCGAGCGACGAGATTGCCGCCGAAGTCGGGAAAACATATCAAATCAAACGTTACTTGTCCGCAGAGGATTTGCTGGACAGAGTTGACGCGGCAGATATCGACGCACCGACCAACCATCATTTTGCCTTGTGCGAAATGGCTGTCCGTAAAGGCAAGCACGTTTTTGTCGAAAAACCTATCGTGAAAACGCTGGAGGAAGGACGTAAGCTCATCAATATGGTACGTGAGGCTAACGTCAAAGTTCAGGTCGGCCATGTGGAAAGATTCAATCCTGCTTTCCTTTCTTCCAAAAAATATATCAACCAGCCGCTTTTCATCGAAGTGCATCGCCTGGCTCAGTTCAATCCGCGCGGTACGGAAGTCAGCGTGATATTGGACTTGATGATACACGATATCGACATCATATTGAGCATCGTGAAAAGCGATGTCAAAAATATTTACGCAAGTGGTGTCGGCGTAATTACCGAAACGCCGGATATTGCCAACGTGCGTATCGAGTTCCATAACGGTTGTGTTGCGAACTTAACGAGCAGTCGTATCAGTATGAAAAAAATGCGCAAACTCCGCATCTTCCAAAAGGATGCTTATATTGGTATTGACTTTTTGGAAAAGAAAACGGAGGTCATCAAGTTGAAACATCCGAGCGACAGCGACGTATTTTCTTTTGATATTGACACGCCGGACGGAAGCAAAAAAACGATTGCTATCTCTAATCCGAAAATACAGGATTCCAACGCGATGAAAGCCGAACTGGAATCTTTTGTTGATGCGGTTGTCAACAACAAGCCGACGGCTGTAAACGAGATTGACGGCTATCTGGCACTCGAAGTCGCACATAAAATTTTGGAAAAAACACACCACAACAAAGTATTGGCGGCCAATTGAGCGTTATAGTTGCATGAAGGATTCCCGAGCCAAACTATATTATGTCCTAGTCGATTATCTAACAGTGATGATTGGTTGGGGCATTGTTGTTTTTCTCCGTTGGAAAATGATGTACCAACTGGGGAAAAAATATAGTTACACAAAGGAATGGGAAGGTTTTCGGCTTTTGGATAGTCATTTTTATGGCAAATGGTTTCTCTGGGTGCCGATATTGTCGGTAGCAGTATTTGCCTTTTTGGGAGCTTATTCTCACGCGCCCTTTCTCAAGTCCCGGGTTAAAGAAGTCTATCAGACTATATTACAAACCTTACTGGTTGCAACGCTCATATTCTTTCTGACTTTGTTGAAAGAATATCCCGACTATTGGTACGGTGTTTCGGTTTTTTTGCTGTTGTGGTTTTTTCTTTTTGTCTGCGTGAGCACTGGCAGGGCATTCCTACTGCAATTTTTTAAAAAACAGATTAAAGCAGGTAAAATTAACATCAATATATTTATAGTTGGTTCGGGAGATGTTGCGATGAATATATGGGAAGACACTCAGAAGGAATCCCATCGCCAAGGCTATAACTGTATTGGATATGCTCCTTATATTGATGAAACGGAATCGAGGAATGCAATGACCTCGACATCTGGTTTAAAGAAATTTTCTTTTAACGAAGAAATCGTCAAGCTAATCAATGAAAACAATATTCGGATGGTCATATTGGCTCCGAACCAGACGATTGCGCCGAAGACGTTATTGCTCTATGTAGCAGAATTGTTGACGACGGACGTCGATATTTTGCGTGTACCAAATGAGGAAGATTTTTTTTCGGGAACTATACAGACAGAAGATATATTGTCCATACCTCTGGTGCGTGTCAATCCTGTACGGATGCCGATATGGCAACGACACGCAAAGAGATTAGTAGATGTATTGGTGGCATCGTTAGGCATGGTTATAGGTGGTCCACTTTTTGTTTTTACGGCAATACGAACGAAATTATCTTCTTCCGGAAATATTATTTACAAGCAAAATAGAGTAGGGCGAAATGGGAAAACTTTCTCCATATTGAAATTCCGCTCCATGTATGAAGATGCGGAAAAAGAAGGTCCGCAGCTTTCGTCAGACCATGACCCGCGTATCACGCCTTGGGGCAAAACGATGCGCAAATGGCGTTTGGATGAATTGCCGCAACTATGGAACATATTGAAGGGAGATATGTCGCTGGTGGGACCACGCCCGGAAAGACTGTTCTATATTGACCGTCTGTCGGAGGAGATTCCGTACTATAAATATTTGCTGAAAGTAAGACCTGGGCTGACTTCGTGGGGAATGGTGAAATACGGATATGCGTCCGATATGGACCAGATGAAAGCTAGATTGAAATACGATTTGGTATATCTGGAAAATGCCTCTCTACTGGTCGATATCAAGATTTTGATTTATACTTTGCGGATTTTGTTTTTGGGTAAAGGCAAATAATCCTATTGAAAAAGCGTTATATAAAAGTCGCTTATAAATCAGAATGGACGATTTTCTTTAATCTTTGACTGAACTTAAATGAAGCAACTATACTGTCTCTTTTTTATGGTTGGTATGGCGTTGGCTGGTATGGCTCAGAGACCGTCTCAGGAGGTACGTTATCATATCCAGGCGACTTTAAATGCCAATACGAAATCCATTGACGGTCAATGGGAGGCGGTTTATGTCAACCATGCCGACAGCGCGCTGCATTCGATTTGGATAATGCTTTATCCAAATGCGTTTGCTTCTGACCGAACGAACTATAGTGAGGAACTTTTAAGATGGGGTAATACGAAATATTATTTTGGAAAAGAAGAAGAACGTGGCTGGATTGATAGTCTAAACTTTACGGTAGATGGAGCCAATATAGTTTTGGAAAAATCCCAAGGAAAAATAGAGGCTATACAGCTAAAACTCGAAAAGCCTTTGCAATCTGGAGATTCCGTTCATATTGCAACTACATTTTTTACGCAGATACCGTACAATTTTGAAAATAACGGGTACAAGGAAAATGATTTTGTACTAGATGTTTGGTGTCCGTTGATTGCTGAGTTGGGCAATAGTGGTTGGTATTTGAAACCTTATTCTTTGTTCCAATACAACAAAACGGAGAATGCAACATTTTCCGTGAAACTCAATACTCCAAATGGTTTTCATATTGGAACAAATGGCAGCCAAACCAATACAAACGAATTTCAATATAGCGGTTCGGATGGATTGAAATGGACAGCTTCCAGAAATAAGAATTTTGCAAAAAACTATAGTCTGGAAAAAAGTAATGTGGATTCAATAAGGGTTATAGTTGCAAAAAAACTGTTTCCAGATGTTTTTCATTCCGGAAAACATCCTCAAAATCCTTCGCAATGGCTAGGACAAGTTTATCAAAGATTCCAACGTCCGGTTCCTTTTTTGGCAGATAGTTTATATTGGAAAAGAGATTCTAGTTTGAATAAAAACAGAAAACTTAAGTTAGGGCTTTTGTACGATTATCGCCATACAGACCAATATAAATATTTGTTTTTATCGCCTGCGGTTGGATTTAACAACTATGACAAATTCATGGTTGGCGCGTTCATACACAACTATCAGTTGCCTCAAGAGCCATTCAGTTTTGCATTGGCTCCGATGTATGCGACGGGTAGCAAGAAGTTTGCAGGGTGGGGACAGATGGCTTATAATATTTGGCAAACCAATATGCATTGGCAGATTGGATTTGCTGGAAATAGTTATTCCATTTCGGATTTTGATATTCCAAATTACCCAAAATTTTACCAGAGAATGTGGCGAGTCGTTCCTTCTGTTAATGTAACTATACTGGATAAGGAAGCTGCGTCAACCAGGAAATTGGATTTAGGTTTACGTTCGTTTATATTGAGCCAACAACGTTATCAGCAATATTCTACCCTTACGGATACCGGCTACAATAACCTCACCATGAGAAGTACATTGTTCCAACTGAGCGCGCAATTGCAAGATACCAGAAAGCTTTATCCGTATTCTGTTTCAGCCGTTGCTGACGCCGGAAAAGAGTTTCTCAGACTTGGACTTACCGGAAAATATTTTCTCAACTATGATGCTTCTACACAAGGTGTTTCGGCAAGGATTTTTGCTGGTAAATTTTTCTATTTGAAAAACCAAACGAATCTGATTCTGTCAAATAACCGCGCCTATAATTTTACATTGAATGGTCCATCTGGTGCAGATGATTATAGTTACAGCGGTTACTATGTTGGGCGAAGCGAAACGAGTGGATGGATGTCCCAGCAGATAATGGAACGCGATGGCTTTTTTAAAGTTCCGATGACTGTGTTTAGAAGTATGAATTTTGGGACGAGCGACAATTGGTTAGCTGCGTTGAATCTTGCTGCAGATATTCCTGATGACTATAATTTTTTGAAAAAAGCAGATGGGACTATAAAGTTGTTTTTTGACCTTGGAACTTACGCTGATTTATGGAGCGACGTACCGCCCGCTGGACGTTTTTTGTATGATGTAGGTTTTCAGATTTCATTGTGCAAATCCTTGGTTAATATATATGTTCCGGTCTTGTATAGTAAGGTTTTTAGGGATAGATTTAAAAACCTTTCAAGCGGACAAGGATATTTCTGGAAAACGGTTTCATTCAATATTAATCTTTCTGCGTTGCAGTCAAGAAACCGAAATTCCCTATGGCCACAATAGTCGATAGAAATATTGTACTGTTGTCAAGCCATGATATTGATGCGGAAAAGTGGAACGCTTGCATTGAATCTAATCATGGTCTGGTATATAATCGATACGACTACCTGACTATAATGGCTGATTATTGGCATGGTATAGTTGTCGGAGACTATGAGTGTGTATTGGCGGTACTTTGGAAACGAAAATTGGGGATTAAGTATATGCCGGTCGTTCCATTTATACAACAGCTTTGCATATTGGGAGACTATACGATTCAGGAAGAAAAAAAAATAGTTGAACTGATAGAACAGTTTGTCCAATATGGAGACTATAATACAAGTAGTGAAATTCCTTTTTCCAATTCCATTGTGCGAAAAAGAACCAATTTTTTTCTTCAACTGAGTCCCCAATATGAAATATTGAGTTCACATTATAAAGAAAATCTTCAGCGAAATATCCGGAAGGCTAAACGTGAATACCTTTCATTGGAAAAATGTACTTGCCAATATGCGTTGGATTCGTATGCGGAGAACTATCAAGAAAAAATACCTATCGTTCAAACTGTTTATTATAGTAGTTTCCGACAACTAGTTCAACTATTGGAAAAAGAAGGCTGCGCAATTGCTTATGCAGTTAGGAAGGAAAACAATCTTTTGGCAACGGCTTTATTTATCCAATATGAAAATAGACTATACAATATTCTGCCCTGTACTTTGCCCGAAGGGAAACAGTATGCTGCCATGCATTTTCTTTTAGATAAAATAATAGAACTCAATGCTGGTACGGAAATGATATTGGATTTCGAAGGTTCGGACTTACCTGGTGTCAAACAATTCTATGAGCAGTTCCACCCCGAAAAACAGGAATATTTTCAATATCACATCAACCGACTACCGTTTCCGCTCAATAGGATTAAGCCTTAGTGTTGTTTTGCATAAGATGTTGTACTATCAATAAGTCAATAGGTCTGGTGACTTTGATGTTTTGGTGTTCGCCTTCGACTAAATGGATGGCAACACCATCTGATTCCACAACGCTGGCCTCGTCGGTGAACAGCGGACTATATTCTTTTTCAAAAGCCTTGAGGAGAATGTCACTTCTGAAAGTTTGCGGAGTCTGGATGATAAATACTTTTTCGCGGTCGACACTTTTGTTTGTTTCCCCTTCTTTTATTCGGATGCTATCTGTCGCGTTGATGGCAGGGATGGCATTTCCATATTGGATAGCCGCGTCACAACAACGTTGGATGAGTTGAGGTGTGACCATGCAGCGGACGCCGTCGTGTACCAATACAATGGCATTTTTTGGAATGTATTGCAGTCCGTTTTTGACGGAATGAAAACGCGTTTCTCCTCCTGAGATGAAGGTTATTCTTTCCAAAGGAAGTCCTCCGAAAATACTTGCCGCGTCAGCGAGATAATCTTGGCGTAGCACCACTATCGCATGTAAAGAAGGCTCAGCATCCAGAAAAGTTTTGATTGTGTAATACAGTATCGGCTTGCCGTCAATTTCCAAAAATTGCTTGGGTATTGAGCTTTGCATCCTGCTGCCGGAACCAGCGGCAACAATGATGACAAATGTTTCTAAATTGTTTGTCATGCTTATGTTAAAGTGTAAAGAAACAAAAAAATAATGTACGAAAGGGTAGTTCGTTTTAGGTGAATTGGCATATTTTTGTACTACTTTAATATGTATTAGTTCAAAAATGGACTAATTGTTGTAACCTAAAAGAAGAAACATATAAACCCAGTAGTAAAATCTGGTTCGTTTGTTACATGAAAGTTCTCGCAAAGACTAGCGTTCCTATTTTTCGTAAACATCTAAATCTATCAAATATGTCTAACGTTCTAGAATTTGATGAAATGTTGGTTTCAAATGCAGACTTTTTAAAACCGTTTGCATCCAAACTCACCAGAGATTCCGAGTTAGCAAGAGACCTATTTCAAGAAACAATGTTCCGCGCCTTGTCCAACAAGGAAAAATACAATACGGGAACCAATATCAAAGCGTGGCTGTACACGATAATGAGAAACATCTTTATCAACAATTACAGACGCAAGGCAAAGCACCACACGCTTTTTGATGGTACTCCCAACGAGTATATCATTAACAACAATACAAA
>JAATFC010000064.1 GCA_015655435.1 Chitinophagales bacterium
GTCGCAACAGGTAGGACGATGCGGTCGCGCATGTGTATGGAAAGCTGCTCCACCGGATAGGACTGCATGAGTTCCGTATGTCCGTTCACCAAGAAAATCATTT
The DNA here is from genome assembly GCA_015655435.1 of Chitinophagales bacterium. Taxonomy (GTDB): domain Bacteria; phylum Bacteroidota; class Bacteroidia; order Chitinophagales; family Chitinophagaceae; genus Rhizosphaericola. The sequence continues at coordinate 104 of JAATFC010000064.1, forward strand.
TCTGCGTAAGCTCAAACTCATTGAATGCCATCGTCCAAACTTCACCGAATTTTTCGTCATGGGACAGATATTCCGTCAACGGGAAAAAGCACTTTTTCATTGCCATCTCACTGTTGTCAAGAAGCGTACGGAAAAACAAGGAATCTTTGTACAAATCCTTTAATTCATTGAGTTTTCCGTCATCCACCATTTTTTTGATGGCTGTCCCCACACCGTAATATCCCGTAATGTTTTGCTTGTTCTGACTCCAAGAACCTACAAACGGAATCGCACGCAGTGAATCAAGATTAATTTTGGCATCTTGATTGCGTTTTGATGGACGACTACCTATATTAGCATTTCCATAAAAACGCAATGGTGTCGCATAAGCCAAGTATTCCAAAAACTGAGGATGGTCTTTCAACTCGCAATAGGCATCGAAACTATATTTGGACAATTCATTAAATATCTTTTCCTGAACGCTGTTCAAGGTTTCCTGTTTGTTCAATATAACTTCATTGAAAATACCAGCAGTAATCAATTGTTCAATATTGTATTGAGCAGAAACAACCGTTCCAAAATTAGAACTCACCGTTTGCCCTTGTATAGTCAACTGAATTTCTTTATTTTCAATATTGCTACCCATCGATGCGTAGAATTTCTGTGTTTTTCCACCACCGCGTGCAGGAGGGCCGCCACGACCGTCAAAGAACACAACGTCGATATCATATTTTCTGGAGATTCTTGTCAGTTCTTCTTTTGCATTGTAGATACTCCAGTTTGCCATCAAGTAACCACCGTCCTTAGTTCCGTCCGAGAATCCCATCATTATTGACTGAACATTGTTGCGCTGCTTTAGGTGTTCGCGATAAGTGGGCAAACTATATAGTTGTTCCATCACGGCACCGGCACTATCCAAATCCTCAATCGACTCAAACAAAGGCATGATATCGACTTTTATAGCACCATTCCAACCACCTAGTCTGAACAATCCCAATACCTCTATCACGTTCAAAGCGGAAGTGCTGTGGCTGATGATATAACGGTTGCAGCCCTCTTCCCCACTATGGTTTTGGATTTCCTGTATGGTAGCAATGACCTCAACCGTATCTTTTTGCACGTCGTCTTCAAATATATCCGTCGAGGCGACTTTTTGCTGAATGGACAACAAAGCATTTATCTTTCCGCTTTCGTCCAAATCCAAATAATTTTTGGGCAGCAAATCTGTTTTTTCCACAACGGTTTGCATGATTTTTCCATGCAGACTAGAATCCTGACGTACATCCAACGTAGCAAAGAAAACACCGAAAATCTGTACTTTGCAAATCAGGTTGTCCAATAAAAATCTAAACAATCCATTGTGCTTTTCAATCAAAGTACGCCTAGCGTCTTCCAATATAGACAACAACAATTCTTTCGTAATAGCACCCTCTTCTCCGTGTTCAAATAAGTGTTTGTATAAAATACCTTCCAATTGCACCAATATCTCTTCAACTCCTCTGAATGTCAGGCGACGTCTTACCAAGCGGACATCATTGTAGTAGCAACGTATAATACCATTGCGTAATTCCTGAGCGACCTTTAGCGTCGTATCTTTTTTTACAAATGGATTTCCGTCCCTATCTCCTCCCGGCCAAAAGCCCATTCGGATTACAGGATTTTTGTCTGTAACCGCTGTTCCGAATTTGTCTTTTAATATTTCCAATATGTGTCCGGATGCCGGATAATACGTATGTTCTAAATACCACAACAAACTTTTCGCCTCGTCGTAAGGCGTTGGTTTTTGTTTTTTTAGGAAAGGTGTTTTTGCCAATTGTTGCAGATACATGTTGACTTTCGGAGCATCATCATTTTTGAGGGCAATTGCCAAATCGTTGATAATCCCAAGAACTTCTCCTGGATAGAACTGCGTCGGATGCGCCGTCAACACAAGACGAACGGAATAATCTTTTAGCTTGTCTTCCAGTTCTGGATATTTTCCTTTCTGTTCTATTTGCGACTGTAAGTCCGAAATACTTCCCGAACCATTCATATCATGCAAAATAGGAAATGCCGCCTCTTCTAGAGAGTCAAACAATACGACCTGACGTTCCGAAAACTGGATGAAACGGAATAACATATCTATTCGTTCTTGCGGACTATAACTGGGAGCATAAGTGTCCAAAAAGCTATTGACTATATCAATCGGACTATTGTGTTTCTTATAGTTTTCTTCGCAATGCAGCAAAAACAAAGTCAACAATATGCCCGTCTTTTCAATCCTATGAAACGGCAATGCGGTAAATAAACTATTATACAACTGAAAACGTACGCCGACACTGTTTTTGAATAGGTCTAGCGCATTGTTTGTGCTTAACATTTTCATGACTCGATGTTGAGATTAATCCAAGTTTGTTAAATTTGTTCAGGTTTAAGGCACAGAACATTGTGGCTAAGTTAAGCTGATGGCAGCAATCACCCAAACATAATATTTAGGCA
>JAATFC010000216.1 GCA_015655435.1 Chitinophagales bacterium
AGGCAGTTTTTTTTGTTTGAAATGGTTGCTGAAAGCAATGAACGTCTCGTTTTCCGGTATGTTGCGATTGTAGGTAGCGATATACGTTTTATCCGCATCGTAAATACGAAAATAAGTCCTTGAGCTTCCGCTCTGTGGCAATTTTTCAATGCGGTCGGTCGCTCTGGAGGCAAACTTTTGGTAAAGCGCCTCAATCTCTTCTGTAATATCCATCGATGAAACCAATATAAGAATTGTGTAATGTAAAAAACAGCTAAATAACCGTAAAAATAACCCAAATATTTAACTTTCTTTGCATGCAAACCAAATAAGAATATGGCATCCGAAAATACACACACCAATGCCTTGGCACACGAGACGAGCCCTTACCTGTTACAGCACGCTCACAATCCGGTAAACTGGTTTCCATGGGGAAAAGAAGCCATCGAAAAGGCTCGTTTGGAGAACAAACCAATATTGGTGAGTATTGGCTATGCTGCTTGTCATTGGTGTCACGTCATGGCACACGAAAGCTTCGAAAACGAGGAAACCGCAATGCTGATGAACAACTGGTTTGTCAATATAAAAATAGACCGTGAGGAAAGACCAGACCTCGACCAGATATATATTGATGCTGTACAGGCGATGAACCATGGACAAGGCGGCTGGCCGTTGAATGTTTTTTTGACACCTGACCTAAAACCTTTTTACGGAGGGACTTATTTTCCTCCAGTCGATAGCTACGGAAGGTTAAGCTGGAAAAATCTTCTCGCGACTATCCACGATGCTTATGTAAACAAACAGGAAACCGTAACGCTGCAAGCAGGAAACCTAATGCAGCACTTGCATACAGCCAATGCCATCGGAACGCCAAGGTCCAATCCGGGACTCGTATCAACCGAGCACTTGCAACAAGTCGAAAAGGAACTTTTGACTGTTTTTGACAGCGAAAACGGTGGATTTTCGTCCGCTCCAAAGTTTCCACAGACATTTGCTATTCAATACCTTTTGCGCCAATACTATTACAGCAAAAATCCAGATGCGTTACAGGCGGCAACTTTTTCATTGGACAAAATGATTGCAGGCGGCATATATGACCACCTCGCGGGAGGATTTGCGAGATATAGCACGGACAAATATTGGCAAGCTCCGCATTTTGAAAAAATGCTGTATGACAACGCATTATTGATTTCCACGCTTTCGGAAGCTTATGGTGCAACGGAAGAAGACATCTACGAATCAACTATAAGGCAGACTATAAGTTTCCTTATCAATGAAATGACAAGTCCGGAAGGAGGTTTTTATAGTGCAATTGATGCGGACAGTGAAGGAAAAGAAGGAAAATTTTACACTTGGTCACGCAAGGAAATCGAAGACGTATTGGGAAAAGATGCAGCTATTTTCTGTCAGGTTTACGATATATGGGAAGACGGAAACTGGGAAAAGACCAATATAATATGGCTTCCGAACAAACTAGAAAAAATCGCGCTGCAACACAATATAGCACTCGATGAGTTAAAAGAAACATTAGCAGAATGTCGTGCAAAACTATTGGAAGTCCGCAATACGCGAATACGTCCAATGACCGATGACAAGATTTTATTGGGCTGGAATGCGCTGACTATAAAAGCTCTTTGCGATGCCGGAACCTTGTTGCAAGAAAATTCCTATATTCACATAGCGGAACGCACAATGGATTTTCTAGAAAAAAACATGCTATCCTCGGAAGGAAATTGGATGCATAGCTGGAAAAACAATATTGCAAAAATTCCTGCTTTTTTGGATGATTACGGTATCCTGATACAAGCCTATATTGGATTACAGGAAGCGACGGGCAATCTGACTTATTTACACAAAGCCGTCCAATACGCAGAATACGTCATTCAACATTTCTCCTCGGCAAGCACACTGTTCTTCTATACAGCAAAAGAACAAGAAGACATTATCCTACGCAAAAAGGATATCTACGATGGTGCGACACCATCCGGCAATTCCTTGATGGCACACAATCTGTACTATCTTTCAACGATGATCAATAAACCAGACTGGGCAGAAAAAGCGAAAAACATGCTGCTTTCCGTTGGCGGTGGGATAGTCCACTACCCTATTTCGTTTGGGAACTGGGATTTGTTGTTGCAAAAGATAGTCTATGGTTATAAGGAAATAGCAATCGTCGGCGACAACTATAAAAACCTATTGAAGCAAACCAATAGTATGTACCTACCCGACAAACTCATCATCTCGTCTGACAAGGAAAGCAGATTTCCTTTATTGGAAAATCGTTATCAATCAGACAAGACCTTAATTTATCTATGTAAAAACTATAGTTGCCAACAACCTGTTACAACCGTGGAAGATTTGCAAAATATATTGGGTGAATAAAGAATGCCTAACCTACTTTTTTCAGCATTTTAAACGCAAAATATCCCAATAGGGCAACCAGTATCAATATGACAGTCCATAACCATTTTTTGTCCAAAGGCATGCTTTCCTTTGAGGCAGACAATGGCTGTTTCAAAATGCGCTCCTCGCCCAAAGACAATGTTGGAATATTGGATGGTATTTCATTTTTGAAATGTTCAATATCATAGTTTGCCATTCTCATATTGGGATTACCGTAAGCCAGAATATATTGGGCAGCCGTGTCCAGAAAATAAACATTCATCCGATAGGGACTTCCCGACACATTTACGGAATCAATCGTCAACGCTGCATTGTCATCATTGTCAACAACAATTCTAAACTTCTTTATTATAGTATTGGAAAAATTTAAAACATTCTCTGTTTTTGAATTCAAAACGCCCGTCGCCAAAGGAACATAACTATATTCCATACCCTTGGTTGTCTTGAAACTATCAGCAAGGATTTCAATATTTACGGTTCTGAAATAGTTGAAGTTCTTTTTTGCAAAAACCTGAATATTATTAACGGGTACAGCGTTATGTAATACTACGTCTAAGATACTTTGTTTGTTTGTTTTATCTTCTTTGTTATTGAGCGTTGCAATAGGATAACGTACAGAAGTATTGGCAGTACTGGATTCGTACGATAACGATACTTCTTTCAATACAGTCTTTTCACTGGTTTTTATAGTGATGCGATAATAGTTGTATTTGGCCTCAGGGAGTTTTACTTTTGTAAAAGTATAGTCTGTTTGGTCGTTGCTAATAGACAAAACGCGGTAATCATCTACAAGCGTGAACCATTGCGACTGTTCCTGGCTGCCTTCCACTTTTATCTTCCAGTCAAAATTATTTTGTTCAAAATCTATATTCAATTGATTTACGGAAAACTTATCAGAACCTTCCAATGTAAAAAAACTACCATCCGCATTGCTCGAACTATTCAACAACCGAAAATTTCTTTTTTCAATTATAGGCTTGGATGCCATGGATTCAATCCAATACGGCGTTTCAACTGTGTCTTTTTTGGTATTCACACTATAAATCCGGATATCCGAAAAATCATCGTTTACTTTTCCATACATATCATTAGGTAGTAAGATAGAACCCCAGCGACCATTGACTCCGGAAACATTCCTTTGGTATTTCAATCCAGATATTTGTCCAAAGGAATATTGACTAAGAAACATTCCCAATAGCAATAGCAATACAAAAACACTATTTATCTTCTGAAATTTTCCCATTGTATTTATTATATAAAAATGATACAACCAATAACAAAACACCCAATACGACAAACAATACAGTTTTGGAAATGGTGCTCATATAAGCAACATCATACAAAAAGACCTTAAGTAATGTAACAGCAAACAAAACCATTCCCAATATACGGAAATACTGTTTTTGCTTACCGATGCCAAGCCCAATCAAGAACAAAGCATAACAGCCCCAAAGAATACTAAGTCCAAGTTTGTATTGACTTCCAGTTCCTGCAATGGTCAACCACTGAATCAACTCATTGCTCAGCAAAATCAAGGCTACAAAGCTTATTACAAGATGAGATATAAAAATGCTTCTACTGCCATTCAACAAATGCTTATTGGAACTATACAATCCCCAAACCATTAAAACCAAACAAGCAATAGCAATATAACGAAGCAACAAAACCTCCGCCCCAATTATGTTCTGCATATATATATCCAACGAATAACCGAATGCCATCAATCCTGCCGTTAAGAAAATAAACGTAACCAACGTAGCCATAATAAAGACCACAACAGACAGGCTTTTGTTGTGTAGTTTTTTGGTATTGAAATAATTAAGTCCAAATACAAACAAACAACTATAAATAAGCAACCATATCTGCGCCGTATAATCGATATTGGACAACAGCAGTTCCTTGTACTGATTGGCCGCGCTTTTTCGCAATGCATGTGATTGCTGGACAAACGCATTGTTGATTTCCAAAAACGGTGTCATATACGCCAATACCAACAACATAGCAGGAATACCAAACGCCATCAATAATCTGTCAGCAGACACTTTCTTATCTGGTTCGTTTATCGTAGTTGTTCTTAATTTGTTTATAAAATA
>JAATFC010000261.1 GCA_015655435.1 Chitinophagales bacterium
CCGGCGCGCGCGGGCGAGTTGCCCCACCTCGTCCCAGTCGTAGACGAACCACTGGGCATAATCGGAATTGGTTCGTGCCTCCGCTTGCTCCAAATCATTACTGGCAACAGTTCCGGGAGTTTTGCTCGTTTCCAAGAGCCTATTGTAAAATGCTTTACTGGCAGTATAAGTTGCCTGTTGTGATTTCCAACGAGAATAAGCTGCTGTTATCTGCGAAGAGATTTCGGGTGCAACCATGACAGCCAGCAACTGACCTTGTTTTACCTGGCTACCGACATCCACGGCGACTTTCTGGACGAAACTGTTGACTTTCGCATAAATGTCTGTTTTTTGGTAAGAAACGAGCTCACCAGGAATCTGCAAGTCCGTGGTCAGGCTTCCTTTTTGCAAAAGGAAAACCTCCTCGGGAGCTTTGTTTTTTTCTGCCTGTTTTTTGGCGGCCTCTTCTTTTTTCTCTTCTTTTTCTTCGTCGGACTTACAACTTTGAGCCACTACAACTAGCAAAAGTGCGCTTGCAACCAACAATGTATTTTTTGATATAAAAAACATAATATGTAAATATTTATGGATTAAAAACGGTGGACTAACTATGTGCGTGCAATTGGGGATTATCAATATAGTATTGGCTTTCCCGATCTTCCGGGTCCAATGAAACGGAAACCCTGCTTGTCTTTTCTTTTGCCCAGGCATATACCAACGGTAAAATAATAAGCGCTGCAAATGTGGAGCATATCAAGCCTCCAATCACGGCTCTACCGAGTGGTGCTGTTTGGTCTCCCGATTCAGATAATCCGGAAGCCATCGGTATCATGCCGACAACCATGGCAACGCTCGTCATGATAATCGGACGTAAACGCAAACTGGCTGCTTCTTTCGCGGCTTCCAAAGCAGACCTGCCTGACTTCCAAAGCATCTCCGCATTGGTAATCAGTAACACGGCATTGGAAATGGAAACTCCCACGGACATAATCATCCCCATATAAGACTGCAGATTGAGCGTACATCCAGTCAATTTTAGTAAAATCAACGACCCCGCCAATACCGCAGGCACCGTACACAACACAACCAATGAAACTTTGAATGACTGAAAATTGGCAGTCAACATCCACATGATAACCAATATAGCTACCAAAAGACCCGACTGCAAACTATCAAGCGTATCGGTCAACACGGGACTTTCGCCCATTATGTTCATAGTAAGACCTCTTGGGAGTTCACCTATGCTCTTAACTGCTTTCGTAACATCGTCCGTAGCCGTTCCCAAATCTTTTTTATTCAAATTGGCGGTAACATTCAATATTGGCAACGCTCCCACATCGTCAATTTCTCCGTCCGTAGTATCAAACGAAACGGTCGCCAAATCCTGTAACAAAGGACGACCTTGATTGGGCACCACCGGAATCTCCTTAATAGCCTCAATACTGGACATCTGATTGATGGGAACCTGCACCTGGACGTTGTAGCTATTGTTGATCTTGGTATCGACCCATAAATTCTTTTCCGTATAACGGGAAGAAGACGTTGCTGCAATCAGCGAGCGTGCGACGGTATTGACATCCGTTCCCAATTGAGCCGCTCTTATCCTGTCGATAGTGACTTTTATGGATGGATAGTGAATGGATTCGTCAATCTGGACGTCACGCAGATAAGGAATTGCTTTCAGTTTGGAAACTACCTTTTCAGCGTATTCGGCATTTTGTTCCTTATTTTTTCCTTTTATCTGCACCTCTATTGGTGTAGGCGAACCTTGCGCAAGAATCTTGCTCGTGAGTTCTATTGGTTCAAAAGAAAGCTTGAGCTGCGGCAACGCCTTTTTCATTCTTTCACGAAAATCATCTTTAAATTCATCCATATTGACCTTATAGTCTTCCTTAAATGCAACCTGCAAAACAGCTTCTTGCGGCCCCGCCATAAATAGATAAATCGGATTGGTAGAAAAAGCCCCACCGTGCATACCAACCATTGTCGAGGTTATCTTGATATTGTCTTTTCCTACTTGCTGATAGAGTTGCTCCAGTGTTTTCAAAACATAATTTTCCGTAACCTCCACTTTCGTTCCGTCAGGCGCACGCAAACGAACCTGAAAAATCCCAGCATTGGAATAAGGTAAAATGTCTCGTCCAATATGCGTTACCAACAATCCTACGGCAACAAAAACTACGAGAAGATAAACAACAATAACGGATTTCTTAATCCGAAAAAGCCTGTCCATGAACAATACAAACCGATGATGGAATTTCTCAAATCCGGATACTTTGCCATTGTCATTCGTATCTTCCCGAAGAGCGAGGTCACTTTTCAGTTCAACCGTTGCCTCGCCACTTTTTTCATGTTTGTGTTTATGTGCTTTCAACATCCAGTTAGAAAGAATAGGAACCAGCGTTTGCGCCATGAAATAAGACGTAATCATAGAAAAGCCAATCGCCAACGAAAGCGGTAAAAACAAAGATCCTGGTATGCCATCCATGGTAAAAGCTGGCGCAAATACAGCCAGTATACAAAACAGTACCAGTAACTTGGCAAAAGCAATTTCCTTACACGCATCCCATATTGCCAAAGCCTTTGGCTTGCCCATGTCGAGATGTTGGTGAATATTTTCTATCGTGACCGTGCTTTCGTCCACCAATATACCAATCGCCAATGCTAGACCACTTAAGGTCATAATATTGATAGTTTGACCAAAAAGATTCAGGAAAAATATGGCAGAAATAATACAAGTTGGAATCGTGATGATGACAATCAATGCACCCTTCGGGTCTCCCAAAAACAGCAATACCATCAGTCCTGTAAGAACTGCACCAATTGCCCCCTCTGTCATCAAACTCTTAACAGCGTTCATCACCTGAACCGACTGGTCAAATTCGTAGCTTACTTTCACGTCGGGAGGCAACTGTGCCTGAAAAGTAGGTAATGCTTGCCTCAACCCCTGAACTACTGACCACGTAGATGCGGAAGAAGATTTCGTTACGGGAAGATACACGGAGCGTTTGCCATTAACCAAGACATAACCTTGCGTAATATCCGCCCCACTTTCCACCGTTGCAATATCTTTCAGATATACGTTTGCAACGCCATTTTGTGTGTAGATAGGAATGTCGCCGAAGTCCTGTATTTTGTCAATAGTCGTATTGATAGGCGTCAGATAGTTATAGTTGCCAATACGAACATTACCTGACGGTGTAGCTTGGTTGTTGTTGCGCAAGGCAGTCACAATCTGGTCCGGCGATATGTTGTGCTGACGCATCAGGTCAGGATTTACCTTGATAACAATAGACCGGGCATTCCCACCAAATGGCGCGGGAGATACCAATCCGGGAATCGTATTGAAATTAGGACGAAGGTAAAGATTGGCCAAGTCCTGCAATTCGTTGACCGTTTTGGTAGGACTACTCAATACCAATTGCCCTACAGGTAAAGTCGATGCGTCAAAACGCAAAATAAACGGAGGTTGCGAACCATTGGGAAAAGAAGCTTGTGAACGTTGCGAAAATGCGGTAACCTCAGCAGCGGCCTGCGCCATATTGGTTCCTTGATAAAAAGTCAACTTAAGCAACGTCAAACCCTGAATGTTTCTGGATTCTATACTTTTGACCCCAGATACATACAAAAGTATGTTGACATAGTTTTTTGCAAAAAAACCTTCCATCTGTGTAGGCGTAAAACCGCCATAAGGATGCGAGATATAAATTACCGGTAAATCTATATTGGGAAATATGTCTATCTTGATTTTCTTCAGTGCACCGATGCCAAAGAAAATCAGAGCCGCAACCAATACCAAAATCGTTATTGGTTTGCGAAGTGCCATTCTTATTAAATTCATTTTTTAGTCTTTTGGTAAAAGAAGATCTACTTATAATTTCTGTAGGAAAATGTTTATGTCTCCTGTTGCCGCAGCCTTAATCAAAAGCGCCTGCCACACGTTGTTGTATGCGATGTATTTGTCGATCTCCGCACTGTTCAAAAGATAGAGCGCCTGCTGGACATCAATGATTGTGTTAAGTCCGTTTTTATATTGTACAGTCTTCTGTGTGAATGCGTCGTTGGCTGCCTGCAACTGTTTAGGTATTTCGTAATAGTTGGACAACGCATTCTTGACCTTGGTATTGGCCAGAGCAATCTGTGCATTCAATTGCTGGTCGTTCATTTCGTATGCGTCCTGCAATGCGCTGGTTTGGTTTCGTTGCGCCTGTTCCAGCTTTCTTAAGCGAATAGGGTTACTAAGATTCCACGTCGCGCCGACACCGATAAGATAGTTTTGCTTACCAGAGCCAACTCCCGTAAAATAGTTTCTGGAATAAGCATCCAAGGCATTAACGCCATAACTGCTTTTGAATCCCGAAGCCCTATATTGGTAAGTGGAAAACAAACTAAACGTTGGGAAAAATTGCGTGTGGATGTATTTTTCCTGCTCCCTGCTCGCCAATATCTGACTATTGTAGTATTGCAATACAGGATGTCTATCAGAATACGAACTCATGGAATCCAAAAAATCAGCCGGAATCCGTGTGATGAACAGCGAGTCCAATACTGGTTCAGATGTATCTCTAGTTCCCAATAGTTTGATTAATTGGTTGGATATTTCCTGCTCTTTGTCCTTTGCCCGCGTCAATGCCATCTGGGCACTGGAGACCTGTGCTACGGCGATGGAAGAATCCACTCCTGCATTCAGACCGCTCAATACTCTCGGTACGACAGCGTTTCGGACGATTACGGCACGGTCGAGATTGTCTTTCGCCACTTTGGTCAACTGCTGTGCTCCCAATAGATTGAGATATGCCGCACAGACTTTGACCTGATCCTGGAACACCTCCTGTGTCAGGTCTTTTTCATTGATGTCAAGGTTGGCTTGTGAGACCTTTACACCTTCTTTTATTTTCCCGAAGGAGAAAAAATTCCAGTTGACATTGGCAAGGTATAGCCCACCAAATGCAGCATTCCAATTCTGATTGGACAATGCAGGACCAGAAGGAGAAATCCCGCCGGAAGACAGCGTATAGGATGGGCCATTGATGCCGTTAACCGTGCCGTAAAAATTTTCGGCGGAAAGATTAAGGTCTGGAATTGCCTGCAGCTTGCTGTAATCGAGTTGTGATTTTCCCTGTTGGACGGTGTTTCTTTTAGCTCGGATAACACCATAATTCTGATTGACAGAATCAATGGCATTTTGTATAGTAAGCACTTTGTCCTGAGCAGTCAAAGAGTTTTGTAGAAAAAAAGTGCATAGTAATATAAAGAACGTTAAATGTTTTGTATTGGACATAAGTGTGTGTTTTACCCGACGGAACTGCTGTATCCAGACATCGGCGTAATAACCAATAGTGCACTATGAAAAACATAGTCCATTACCGGAGTCAAATAATGCTAATAATAAAAACTTATTTTCTTAACACACTGGCGGACCTCGCAAGGCCGACTGTTTTAGGATTGTACCAATACTGACAAACGGACTTTGTGTCGAGAAATGAATGTCAATATATTTAATGGTTTTTAAGGGAAGTATTATCGCAGGAGTGAGAATCGTATTATTACACTCTTGGTAGACGCGATTATTGCAGCACATCAGATTCTGGGCACTTACTTTTCCTTTGGAAGCCTCGGAAATGGAAATGCACTGTTCCTTGTATATATATTCGCTTATGTAAGTCTTCAAGAACAAAGCAGGCCCCACTCTTTGAAAAAAAAGCGACATCAAAAAAATAGCTAATATTTTAGATTTGGTCGTACCCATTGTGTATAGTAGCTGCAAGTTAGACTATTTATACATATCAATGTTTAAAAACCATATTGCAAAATCGTTATTTTTTTATATCTCAAACGAAAAAGAGAAGCCAATTGGCTTCTCTTTTTTATCAATAGATTTATTGTAGAAAATAAAGAATTAATTCTTAATGTTTAATGCTTGTTTAACTGCACTAAAGTCATTTTTATTAACATTATTAAGAATCACTGGTGAATCTCCGCCGTTAGGTTGGATGTATAAGGCGAACAAATATAATGTACTAGGCGCTGCAATTGTATTATTTGCAGGTATTGCCGTAATTGTCACCAATCCACTTCCATCATTATTGGTTGAAACACCATAAGAAATCTTATAATCTCCCATTTGAGTTCCATCTCCCATCAGTGGGTATTTTGATCCATTTTGCGTAAAACTTGCGTATAAGAAAACCGCATCAATATTAAAGTTGAATTGATCAATGGGCAGTGTTGCATCATCAATATTATAAGAGCTAACATAATATGTTAAACCATTATCATTCACTTTACTCCAACGACTAGAATTAAGAACCAAATTCTCAGAATAAGCATTATTTACTTGTTGAGTCACTTGCGTATCTTTCTTACAAGACGTAAAACCGAAGCTAAATAAGGCAACAAGTGCCAACAATCTAAATGTCAATTTATTTTTCATATATGTATTTTTCTGTTCTAATAAATTATTTCAGTAATCATGCCAAAAGTTAACCTATTGCAATTTTGGTGTTAACAAAACCGACGCATTGTGGCTGAGGTCACTTTTGAGGTTGACTTCATAGCGATTATTATGTGTGTCTTCGATAATCATCAACGCCGAATTAGGCGGGATAGTTCCCAGATTTTCGGCAAAAAGCGTCAACTCGTTTTTTGCACCCGGAGTCAAATCGAGATAGACAACAAACTTGGTCGCAGCATTGGTTTTCAGTTCTATATTGGAAGCAACGAGTTTGCCATTGAAAAACACGCTCACCATGTCATGGTCAAATTCACCATTGTCGTACAATGAGACAGTAACGGAATCGTCCCTAACCACCAAAGTATTGAACAGATTGGTTGTACGGCGTTTGTATTCCTGCTCCATAGCCTGATTGACAGCAGCCAACTGCTGGTTGAACTTTAAGGTATCGCGCTGGTAATTACGCTGAATTGTGGAAAACCTGATGGTATCTCGACCTTTCGCTGCTATATTGTTTCGTGGACGAATCGTATCGGATTGATAGACTTTTTTCAGACCGTCTTTGAACGAAATAGTATCACGGGATTTCACACCTTTCGTAGTCGCATCGTTTTTGACGATGTCGTTTTTAACAACGCTACCTTTCGCTACATCATTGGTTTTGATCACATCATTTTTATAGTTATTGCTGCTCTCTTTCGCTTTGACTATATCATTTTTATATTGGGTACTCTTTCCGCTATTGTTTCTGACTGTGTCGTTTTTATAATTCGATGTTGATGCCCCGTTGTTTTTTACGACGTCATTCTTATATACTTTGTTTTGAGGTTCCTCCTTTGCTGTAACAATATTTTTCGGAGATTCCAGTTTGACGGAATCCTTTTTGGATTCGTTCAAAACTGTAGCTACATCCGCGTCTTCTTCCAACTCCAGCTTACGTTTGCGGATACGTTCTTTCAAAGTCGGTTCGCCTTTCCCGACTATACTGAGTTTCATGTTCAATGCCGGAACCAGATATTTGTAATTGCTGACAGGCGTCAAGAAACCCGTCAGCGTTGTATCCTTACTATTGAGATTAAGAATAAAATTGCCGTACATCGGTACGTCTACTCCGATATCAGCTTTTACCGTCTGATGGAAAAGCACAATCACAGGTTTGAATTTGAATGTCTGTGCTGATTTATCGTAACTACCTACTAGTTTATTGGAAAAATAACCGTCCCGAAAAAAATAGTTAAAATATCCCGTTACATTGCCTTTTTTGTCTTCTTTCAGCAACAGTTCACACAAATAGGAATTGGAATAGCCCGTCGTAACAACATTACCGATACCGTACCATTTGCCATTGACTGTATTGCCGGATCTGGTCAATGGTTTGTAATCGGGATCTACGACCTCGCTGTCGTCGTCCGTACTGTCAGCCGTATTGGTGACCTGCGCCCATACAGTTTTGGGGAAACTAAAAAGCAGCATACAGGCAAACAAAACAATCTTAATACGCTTCATCCAATATAAATTATTTAAACGAGGAAGTGAATACTCCTTTCAAAAGTAAGGGATTGTACTTACATTTTGAGGTATCGCTTCAAGTCCTTGTCATTGTCACGCTGTTTGATGGTCTCGCGTTTGTCGTAGAGTTTTTTACCCTTCGCGATGCCGATTTCTATCTTTACAAGTCCACCGTCAGTGATAAACACGCGCAAAGGAATCACTGTAAGACCTTTTTCCCGGAGCTGTGCCTCTATTTTTTTTAACTCTTTTTTATGCAAAAGGAGCTTACGGTCATACACGGCAATATGGTTGTTGGTCGTACCCATTTTGTAAGGTGTGATATACAGACCTCTCACCCATAACTCTCCTTTGTCAAAAAGGCAAAAGCTGTCATTGAAACTGATTTTACCATCCCGAATAGATTTCACTTCCGTACCTAGCAATACCACTCCCGCCACATAAGTGCTCTCGATAGCATAGTGGAAATAAGCTTGTTTGTTCGATATATTGACAATCTTGGGTTTTGTCGATTTTGCCATAAAATAAAAAAGCCGTTCTGTTATATTGGCAGAACGGCAAATGTAAAAAATATATTTGTCTATCCTTTAAAGAGGATAATAATCTGATCCAATTTGTCACGCAATTCCTTGCGGTCTACGATGAAATCCAAAAATCCATGATCCAATAAAAATTCACTTTGCTGGAAACCTTTTGGAAGGTCTTTTCGAATTGTTTCCTTGATAATACGAGGCCCTGCAAAACCAATCAACGCTGCCGGTTCCGCAATGTTCAAATCTCCCAACATGGCAAAACTTGCTGTCACGCCACCAAAAGTCGGATCTGTCAACAAAGATATATAAGGCACTTGCGCATCGGACAACTGTGACAATTTGCCACTGGTTTTTGCCATCTGCATCAAGCTAAACGCGCTTTCCATCATACGAGCACCACCACTTTTGCTTATCAGCATAAATGGTGTTTTATGTTTGATGGCGTGATCGATAGCCCTTGCTATTTTTTCACCCATAACGCTACCCAAAGAGCCACCGATAAAAGCAAAATCCATACAGGCAATAATCAAATCGTTGCCTTTGACCTTACCTGTCGCCACACGCATACTGTCTTTCAGATGTGTTTTGGCTTCGGTTTCCTTGATTCTTTTGGAATAAGGTTTGGTATCGGTAAATCCAAGAATATCTTTACTGGTCAATTCGCCGAAAAGTTCCTTGAATTGGTGGTCGTCAAATATAATGTCGAAATAGTCCTCACTGCTTATTCTGTGGTGAAAATTACATTTTGGGCAGACGTAGACGTTTTCCTTCAGCTCGGTTGTCGTGCAGATATAACCACATTCGGGGCATTTGTTCCAAAGACCTTCCGGCACATCCCGTTTTTCGGCTGTACTGGTCAATATCCCTTTTCGTAAGCGATGAAACCAACCTTCCGTCGAGTCCTGCTGGGCATTATTGCTGTTAGTCCCTGAGTCAATTGGTGAGCCTTCGTTTATTTTATCTTCTTTTTCAGCCATAATTTCTGTTAGGATAAATTAGAGTTCGCAAAAATAAGGACTTTGGCCCTTTCTAGGTCAAAAAATCCGTCAGCATCCGAAAATCAATAATCCTTTCTTTTAAAATCGCCTCTTTTCCAAGCCTTGATAAAATCAGCCCAAGCCAATGGGTTCAATATGTTCATCGGTGGCATCTGTCCTTTATAGTACGCCTGAGCAGTTTGTTTGCGCATGAGCGCACTGAATGCTTCGCGTCCATCCATTGGCAAAGACTCCATCAATATTCTTCTTTTTGCTGCGTCGTTGTTCTGACGTGCTATTTCGTACATATCATCGGGGGCAGGGTTGTTGATAAAATCCCTTGCATATTCTTCCGGTGTCGGACGAGCCTTGATGATAGTTGCCGGCAGATACACCGTGTCCTCCACCATCAGTTGTATCACGCTGTATTCATTCCCTTTGATGTTGTGCGGGACCGTAATCGTAATATCCTTGAATCCAATAGACGAAAAACGGATTTTGTCACCCTTTTCCACCACTATCGAGAATACACCCGCATCATTGGCAATCGTTCCTCTTCCTTTTCCCTGCACGATTACACTCGCCGCAATGACTGGTTTCAAACTATCGGCGGACATCACCACACCGACCAATTGCACGACACTGTCCGTATGCTGTTGCGCCTTGACTGAGAAGCTCGCCCAAAAGGAGAAAAACGCCATAAAGCTCAATACAATCGAAAACTGACGGGAGCTGCGGGTTTTTATTTTCTTATTGTTACTCAACGTCCAACTATGATTTTCTGATAAAGTTCTATTCTTCGACAAAGGTAAGAATCAATTCATTATTGCCGAAAGCAAAGAAAACCAATCAGATGCTAATTTGATATTGGGAAATAGTTTTTAACAAAAAAATGGGTGGTGGTTTTGTTTGCAAATAAATGTATAACGGATGAGGTCAGCCGCTTTTTTAGCCAGAAAAACCAACATTAGAAACATGAAGAAGCCTCGGCTCACATTAAGACCTCAATTTAGTGTTCCAACATCAATACAAATCCACCATTTTGCACTAATTTTGAATTCTAAAAATCAATCTTTAAAGGAATATCTCCAATATATAAAGCAACATGGCAATGACGGAAGCAGAAATATTAAAGGCGCTGAGCAATGTGGAAGACCCGGATTTCAAGAAGGACATCGTAACGCTCAACATGGTCAAAGACCTCGTAATAGATGGCGACAACGTTTCGTTCACGATTGTATTGACGACGCCAGCTTGTCCTCTAAAGGAAGTGTTCCAAACGACCTCCACCAATGCAATACGTCTATTGGTCAACAAAAATGCGAATGTTACCGTACATTTTACATCCAATACAACTAGCAAAAGAGTCGATTCCCAGCAACTGCTTCCCGGCGTGAGAAACGTCATCGCGGTTGTGAGCGGTAAAGGCGGTGTTGGGAAAAGTACAATCTCAGCCAACCTTGCAATGGCTCTTGCCAAAGGCGGTGCCAAAGTTGGCTTGATGGACGCAGATATATACGGACCCAGCGTCCCCATTATGTTTGGCGTGCGTGGTGAACGCCCCAGAATGACCAATATAAACGACAAAGCATACATTGTTCCCTTGGAAAAATACGGTATCAAATTATTGAGTATTGGTCTATTGGTGGACGAAAGGCAGGCTGTGGTCTGGAGAGGACCGATGGTAAGCAGCGCAATCCGTCAGTTTATCACAGATGTGGACTGGGGAGATTTGGACTACTTGATTATCGACATGCCTCCGGGCACGGGCGATGTCCATTTGACTATTATGCAAACTGTTCCCGTAACAGGCGTTGTCATCGTGACGACTCAGCAGGATGTGGCTTTGGCTGATGCCAAAAAAGGAATCGCCATGTTCGGACAAGCGCAGATTGACGTTCCCATATTGGGCTTGGTTGAGAATATGTCCTACTTCACTCCTGCTGAACTACCGGATAACAAATATTATATTTTCGGAAAAGACGGCGGTAAAAAACTCGCCAGCGAATATGACCTTGAACTATTGGGACAGATTCCTATCGTACAAAGCATCCGCGAAGGTGGCGACAAAGGTTTACCTGCGATGGACGGCAACGACGAAACCGTACGAAAAGCATTTGCGGAATTTGCCGGAAACACGGCACGCCAAATCGCCATTCGCAATACCAACCACAAACCGACCAGAAAAGTTGAAGTCGTTGAGTAAACTATAAGACTGAAATATTGTAGAAGCTGTTTAAACTTTGGTAAATTCACATTTGATGCATAAAACAATTCAAAAAAGTTAAGATTTCTCCCTAACGGTCGAAATGACGTTGCATTTTCAGCAACATCTCTAAAATTTAAACAGCTTCATAGAAAAAAGCGGACGGTCGTCCGCTTTTTTCTATGAAGGGTTCTCTATATCCATATTAATGGGCTATTTCTACTTATCAATAATATTATCTTTAATGCATTGACAAACCGCTGCCTTATTGTCTATCGGTTGTCCTTCAAAAACATCTTTCCCAAAATCATGACGAACCGTCCTATCCCAATACACTTTTCTTTCGATTATAGGGAAATATTTAGGCACTTCTGAAATCCAAAAATTTCCGTAACCACCACTATATGCGCCAACAGGTTTAAAATAAGCATTAAAAAGTCTTCCATCTACTGATTGATAATAAAAACTGCGTAGTTTAAATGTATCAATCACAAAAGGATTTAGTAAATTTAAAACTAATAGAATAACGACAACAAGAGAACACAGGAGATTGACAATTCCAACCAGCACGGACAACCAACGCTTAGCAATTTTATTTAATAAAACTAGTTTAATGGACAAGGCAGATAAAACAATGGAGAAAATCACATCTGTCCAATACCCGGCTAAGGAAACATCCGTAAACAATACAATACTCAAATAAATCGGAAAGAAAAATGCGAGAATTATTTGTATTCGCCGAGCCATTAGGATATCAATTTTGATTGTTTAAAAATTTGTCCGTTGTTTATATATACAAGTCTTCCAATCACTATATCATATGCTTCGACGCAATCAATTCATTATGCGAATCTGAATTGCAAACAGCAAAACTGAAACCCGACTGGATACAGTAGGCTCCGTATTCTCCTTTTTTGTTCAAAGCCAAAAAGCCGACTTGGATTTCCTTTGATTTCTTTTCGCCGTTGTGTTTGACTATACGACGAACGGCTTCCTTGCAGGCATTTTCAGGTGAATAACCTTGGCGCATCAACTCCACCACCAGATGCGTCACGCAAACCTTAATCACTTCCTCTCCCAAACCAGTCGAAACCGCAGCACCAACTTCATTGTCGACAAACAATCCTGCTCCGATAATCGGGGAGTCACCTACCCTGCCTCGCATCTTAAATGCCATGCCGCTTGTGGTACAGCTTCCGCTCAGATTGCCATTTGCATCAATGGCCAACATGCCAATAGTATCATGGTTGAAAGCTCCATTAGACAAGCGATTGGGTGCCGCTACAATTTGTCCTTTATCTTGTAGGTTTCCTTGTTTTTGTTCAATATTGATTTGTGGTTTGTATTCCGATTTGTCCAACCATTTTTTGTATTCTTTCGCAGCCTCGTCCGAAAGTTTCTGCGGCTCTAAAGTGAAACCTTGCTGGAGCGCGAACATCTGCGCGCCATCACCAACCAGATAGACATGTGGCGTTTTCTCCAATACGCGCCTGGCGACGGATATTGGATGTTTGATGCGTTCCAAAGCCAATACACTACCTGCATTGCCGTATTCGTCCATGATGCAGGCATCCAATGTTACGATTCCTTCACGGTCGGGATTGCCTCCCAAGCCAACACAGCAATTGATGGATTCCTCGGTAACCATTACACCTTTTTCCACTGCATCGAAAGCACGACCACCCGTTTTCAGTATTTCCCATGCGCCCTTATTGGCCGCAATTCCGGCATCCCAAGTGGAAATCACTAGCGGCTTTTTAGCAATACCGCTATTCCCTGATGCAAATATTTTATTGGCAAACAATCCGCCCATACCTAGCGAACCCATTTGTAAAAACTTTCTTCTCTGAAGCATTTGACACTTTGTTTTAAGTAGCTAAATATAGAAAAAAAATGTATAAAATGATAAAAGCAATAACTTTAGACCTTATTATTGCATCGAGCATTTAAATGCATTTGAATAGTTATAAAATAAACCGTGAACGTTTTGTAAATCAAAGTAATAATTGTCTTGGCGAATTAATGATAAAACAAACAGATGAAATCTATCCTTACCGATACACAAGTCAAACTGAGTCTCAAAAGGCTCGCCCATCAGATATTGGAAAACCATTTAAATCTGGAAAATACGGTCATCATCGGTATGCAGCCACGCGGGATTTTCGTAAGTGATAGAATCGTGAATGAAATCAAGGCTTTAATCCAACCCGAACGTGTCCAATACGGAAAACTAGACACTACATTTTACCGTGATGACGTACGCTCCGAAATACATATTGCGAATGAAACCGAAATCAATTTCAGCATACAGGACAAGTCCGTCATATTGGTCGACGACGTATTGTGGACTGGACGTACCGTGCGCGCTGCGTTGGACGCGTTGTTGACTTTCGGAAGACCTGCCAAAGTGGAATTATGTGTATTGATTGACCGCCGTTTCAATAGGGAGTTGCCCATACAGGCCGACTATATTGGACGTACCATCGACACTTATTTTTCCCAAAAAGTAAAAGTGGAATGGGCTGGTCACAATGATGTTAAAACTGATGGCGTACACCTCGAGGGTTAATGGAATTTTTGTAATTTTGGCAAATGGAATGGAACAGTTATCATAATTCCGTGCTTCCATGGGAAGAATCGTCCGAAGAGGTGGACGTATTGGATGACGTTGAACTCACCTATCAGTTGGTTTTGTGGAACGACAATGTCAACACGTTTGAGTGGGTCATCGAGACTTTGATAGAAGTCTGCAGCCATACATTGGAACAAGCCGAACAGTGTGCTTTGTTCATCCATACAAAAGGAAAATATGGTGTTAAAAACGGAGATTACGAATACCTCAAGCCCATGCGCGATGCCATAATCGAACGAGGCATCAACGCTACGATAGAACACAAAAAATAGTACAACTCTACCCTATCTTATTCCTTTGTCATTACATATTTTAGACGAAAACTTATGGTTTCCTCCTGTTGAAGAGGCGTTGGAGGATGGATTGTTGGCAATGGGCGGCGACCTTCGTCCGGAAAGAATCCTATTGGCTTACCAAAGCGGGATTTTCCCATGGTATGAAGGAGCAACGCCACTTTGGTGGTGTCCCGATCCGAGGTTCGTACTTTTTCCAGAAAAACTAGAAATAAGTCATAGTATGCGCTCCGTTTTCAAAAAAGGGAAATTTTCATTCACGACCAATACAGCATTTGGCCAAGTATTGGCAAACTGCAAAAAAGTCGACCGAAAAGACCAGGACGGCACTTGGATTACGGATGAAGTCGAAAAAGCCTACAACACAATGCACGAACTCGGCTATGCCCATAGTGCAGAAACATGGCTGGATGGTCAATTGGTCGGCGGACTGTACGGAATCAAACTGGGGAAAATATTTTTCGGGGAAAGCATGTTTGCCAAGGTTTCAAACGCAAGCAAATTCGCTTTTATTTCCTTTGTACAGCAATTACGCGAAGAAGGAATTGAGCTGATTGATTGTCAAGTGTACACGCAACATCTGGAAAGTCTGGGAGCGGAAATGATTAGTCGTCAAGCATTCAAATACTATCTGAAAAAGCTTATTGGTTAAATGCATCGCTTCTTTTGATTTTCGTAGTCGGCAGCATCGTCATAAGCAATATGGCAATTGCCAGCAGCAATACTACAAAAAGACCTATTTTTCTTACAGGACATTCGCCAGCACTGCAAGTCGAATAAAGCGTAAAATTACGAACGCCCCAAGCAAAGTTCATCGCAGCAATAAAAAGGTTGATTCTTTTTGCACCGGCTTTAGGAAGTAAAAACAGAAGGATATTGACGGCTACAAAAATCATGTGCATCAGTCCTGGTTTGCCATAACCCAAACGATCGGAATTCATCCCAGTCGCTTCAAAATTGAGGCTAGGGATAAAAGCCCAAGGCAAAAAACACGCCCCGACTAACAACAAACACAAAACGACGCCAATCTGTTGAGAATATTTCATGTAGATAAAGACTAAATTATGAACGTTCCGACTTACGACAACCTTATCGTTCGACTATGATAATTATTTTTTTAACAGGTAGCAAAAGTAACGCATTCCTTTTTTCTATTACTTTGCCGCTCTGAAAATATTATTATGAACAAATCTACATTCCTACTTCTAACTGCCATTGCAGGAACACAGTTCGCCGCACAAGCGCAAGTACGCAAAAAAAGCAGCACGACTGCCCACACAACAAAATCAACCACCTCCGCACTCGTTCTGAAAACAGAAACGGATTCGTTGAGTTATGCAGTTGGTGTCGAAATGGCTAGGTTTTACAAGATGCAAGGCATAGAAAACATCAATATCGAAGTGTTGAACAAGGCGGTAAAAGACGGCATGTCCGACAATGCCAAACCATTGCTTTCAGAAGACGCGGCACAGAAAGTCATGATGATGACGGCAAAAAAAATGGCGGCAAAAAAAGCGGAAGCAACTAAAAAAGAAGGACAGACTTTTTTGGCTAAAAACAAACTGAAAGACAGCGTTGTCACATTGCCAAGTGGTCTCCAATATAAAATCCTAAGAGCGGGAACAGGTCCGATACCAAAAGCCGATGACAAAGTTCGAGTCAACTATGTCGGTACTTTGCTGGACGGGACAGAATTTGACAATTCCTATAGTCGCGGAGAACCTTTGGATATTGAAGTAGGTGGTGTCATCAGAGGTTGGACCGAAGCGTTGCAATTGATGCCGACTGGAAGCAAGTGGCGACTGTTCATTCCTTCGGATTTGGCATACGGTGATAGACAAGCCGGGCAAGCCATTAAGGCTGGTTCAACTTTGATTTTTGATGTAGAACTATTGGATATTGTAAAACCAACCGCTACTGACTCCACGAAAGAAAACAAATAACTGAATTTGTCCAATACTATAAATGCAGCTAAATTTGTTTAGCTGCATTTATTTTTAATATAACCTAAAAAAGCAACCAAAACTATGATTGTCTCAGAAAAGAACTTTCACATTATCCTTATTGTATTGGGTATTTGCATTATCATCAAACCTCTCTATTCCAGATTAATCAGAAGAGAAGGCAACAGATTCGATGCCATGTATCTCTTATTGCTACTCCTTTTGCCCGTCAACTGGTACACTCCCAAAATAATCACGGTCACTGGCTGCGGACAATACACCAAAGAGGTAGCCTTGGCCCCGACAACAAAAGACGGCGTCAAAATCAGTTACGGTAAGAAAACGCATATTTTCAATAACTCCAACAACCCTATATATTTGGATATATGTTTTACGGAGCAAATCGTCCAAAGGACGATGAACAAGACCTTGTTATCGAGCCAAAGAAAAACGGCGTAACTCCTACAGCCAACATCAATTATCTTTTTGAAAAAGCTCCCGAAACTGTAAGAACAAAATCCAGTGGAGCAACGATAACTGTATTGAGTTGCGAAAAATTAGAAGAATAATAAATATTATTTTTCAAGCTATCCATATCATATAAAAAATAAAGCCCTCCCTAAGAATAGGGACGGCCTCTAACGATTGCTTGCCATATGAAA
>JAATFC010000100.1 GCA_015655435.1 Chitinophagales bacterium
AACGACTTTCCTTTGGTAGCAGTATATCTTATTCTAGAACGAAAAGAAGCCTTTCTCCTAATGGAGATACCGGTGGCATTCTTAATACAGGATTGCATACACCTACATTAACCCCTATCTTTACAGCAGATGGAGGCTATAATCGCTCTGAGCGTTTCAATAATCCTTATGTACTGTTTGATAATAACAACGATCATGCTTACGGTGCTCATCTGATTGCCAATGCATACTTAAAATGGAAGGTAATAGATCATCTGTATTTTAAGTCCTCGTGGAGCATTGATGATAATAATTATCACGAATTCGTTTACTATAATGCGAATCTAACCCAAGGAAAATCTACAAATGGTAGCGCTACAGATAGTAGAACTACCAATACAAGATATATAGGTGAACAAACGCTCAACTACAACAACTCTTTTAACGGAGGAAAACATCTTATTAGTGCTTTTTTAGGGAATACGCTTCAGAAAAACAAGTATGAAAATGCAACTATAAAAGGCACCTATTTTCCTAGTACTTCATTTTCCGCCATATCAGCTGCAGCAACCGTTACGGGAACAACAACAGGAACCATTAATTCTGGACTGATTTCTTATTTTGGAGGTTTAAACTATACATTCGATCAGAAATATGTAGTGGATGCCAATGTGAGACGTGATGCTTCTTCCAAATTCGGAAGTAACAACCGTTGGGCTAATTTTCCATCATTTGGCGTTGCTTGGCTATTAGGAAAAGAGCATTTTATACAAGACAAACTTTCTTTCATAGACCAGTTAAAGCTGAAAGCGAGTTTAGGTTGGACAGGTAACCAAGAGATCAATGATTTTGCATCCATTGCGACTTGGCAAGGAGGCTCTAACTATAACGGTCAGTCCGGTATTTCGCCATTGCAATTGGGCAATTCCAATTTAAAATGGGAAACAACTAGACAATGGGATTTGGGTTTGGAAGCAGCAGTACTTAAAAATCGGATAACATTTACGTTTGATTACTACAATAAAAGTACTTACAATCTATTGTTGAGTGTACCCGTACCTGCTAAATCCGGATTTACTTCTATTTATGAAAACCAAGGAGCCGTAAGTAACAAAGGTGTTGAATTTCAGATTAATAGTGTAAATATACAGAACAAGGATTTCCAATGGACGAGCTTTTTCAACATTGCCCATAATGTCAATAAAGTTACAAAACTGGAGACGCCATTTACACAATACAATAGAGATTGGGTAAGACTTCAACAAGGTTATTCCATGTACTCATTTTGGTTATACAAGCAATTGTATGTAGACCCTCAAACGGGAAACGCTGTTTACGAAGACGTCAATAAAGATGGAAAAATAACTACAGACGATAGACAAATAGTGGGAAATGCTTTTCCTAAAATCTATGGTGGATTTGGCAATAATCTTTCTTACAAGAATTTCGACTTCAATGTTTTTGTCTACTATTCTTCCGGAAATAAGGTGTTAAATATGAATCGCTATTTTCAAGAACATGCTGGAGATAGAGGTACTTCATGGTCTATGCAGGCGAGTATGTTACGTGCTTGGCAAAAGCCCGGAGACATAACAGACATTCCAAGAATAACGACAAAAGTAAATGAAGACGGAAGTTATAATCACAATTTCGCCAGTAGCCGTTTTATGGAAGACGCCTCTTTTGTTCGTGTGAAAAATATAACACTAGGTTATTCTCTTCCAAATGAACTCTTGGCTCGTACTTCTTTTACAAAAGTGAGAGCGTATCTAAATATTACAAATCCGTTCACGATTACGAACTATTCTGGAGCAGATCCCGAAGTGAATGTTGCACAAGGTTCTAATAACGGTACAGTTCAAGGTCTGGATTTTTCCATGCCACCTCATCCTCGTGTTATTACTTTCGGAATTAATGTAGGTTTCTAAACTTAATTAAACTATGCAATACATATATAATAAAAAACATAAAATAGTAACGGTACTGATACTTTTGGTTTTTGCTGTTACAAGTTGCCAAAAGACTTTTTTGGATGCGACGTCTGAAGCCACAATTTCCGATGTCAATGCTATTGTTGATTCTTCCAGCGCTTACAATGCATTAACGGGAGTATATGATGGTCTTCAAAATTCGGATTATTATGGCGGTGATGGTTTTGCTGCTGCGGCTTTTTTAAGTGGTGGAGATGGTTTGTGGGTAGGAACCTTGAATTACTACAACAACTTTACACAACATACTTATAGTGCAGACAATACATTGCTATACAGAATATGGAGTACCATCTATTCTGTAGTTAATAGAGCTAATAATGTCATTACTAAGGTACCTGCTTTGTCTACGCAACAATTGTCTACCGCATCTAAAAATACTTATGTCGGAGAAGCCTATTTCATTAGGGCCTTGGCTTTTTTTGACCTTGCCAGGCTTTGGGGCAATGTTCCATTAGTTGAAATTCCTGTATCGGATGTTTCTGATGTGACAGGAATTAAACAAAGTACGAGAAGTGAAGTCTTTACAAAAGTAGTAGCCGATCTGGAAAACGCGGTAACGCTTCTACCAAGTGGCGTCAACAGAAATAGAATCACTCAAAATACCGCCTATGCTTTTCTTGCTAGAGTGTATTTATACCAAGAAAATTGGGAAAAGGCAGAAGAATATGCATCCAAAATAATCAACAACAACAATTATAGCTTGGTAAGTTGGTCAACTATTTTAAGTGGAACCAAAACAAATGAATCCATATTCGAATTAGTGTTTTCTTCTTCTGACCAAAGCGCTCATTACGGAACTTGGTCTAGTGTCAACTATCGCAATCAGTTATGTCCTAATAAAGGTCTCTACACGCTCCTACATACGGATTCTATTGGCGGACTAAGATCTGCATTGGTAACGGATAATTCATCTTCCGCGGTCAGCAATTATTATGTACAGAATTTATATTGGAGGACAGATGGAAGTAACCCTACTTATGTTTTTAGATTGGCAGAACAATATCTTATTCGTGAAGAAGCAAGAGCACGTAAAAGTTCTCCTGACATTTCAGGTGCATACGCCGATCTAAACTCTGTACGCGCAAGAGCGGGAATAAGTAATAGAAGTATATCCTCCATTAATTTCTTATTGAATGATATTCTTCAAGAAAGACGTGTGGAGTTTGCTTTAGAACCGCAAAGGTGGTTTGATTTGATTCGTTTTGGAAAAACTGCTGATGTTAGTGTTTCAGATGCAAACAAGTTAATTTATCCGATCCCTTACAACGATTTACAGGCTGATGGAGATCTAGTACAAAATCCGGGTTACTAACAATATTTTCAAATATTAACGTGATTGCCAATAGTTGTTCCTATTGGTAATCATCCATTCAAAATTATTTCCTCATGGCAAACAAGGACACAATTCGTTCCCTACCCTTACAACTTTTTATTGTATGGATGGTTTTATTGGCCATACCTTTTGGTCATGAATATTATCGTCATTTTTTTGATAGTGGTCGGCCTTTTTTTGTTCGTCTTTTAAGTATAGTGAACTATAGACCCGGATGGAATGTAGCATCCTCCAATACGGTTGCTATTTTCAAACCTTGGCTGATTATTTTTGCTATCTCAATTTTAATCGCCATAGTTTGGAATTTTTCTGACAAACACTTTACTAAGAATAAACAAAGTTGGAAATATTACCTCTGGGTCTTTCTGCGCATACGGTTGTCTAGTTTGTTGATTGTTTATGGTTTGCTTTTGCTCTTTCGTTTAGAGGCGCCTTATCCAACTATAAGCGAGTTGCATACACGATATGGATATGTTCTTCCTTGGAAAATATACTATTTATCCCTAGGTGTTTCGTCCGCTGGTTACGAGAGCACTATTGGAGCCATTGAAATACTTTCAGCTCTCTTACTTTTGTTTAGTAGGACAAGTTTTTTGGGTGCAGGTCTAACAGTTTTTCTTTTCATTAATATTGTGCTTGCCAATTTTGCTTACCACATTGGCGACCAGGTTTTAAGTGTTTATATTTTACTATTAGCATTAGCTGTTTTATTGTACAATTTTCAATCCTTATATAATCTTTTGGTTGCCCGCAAACAAAGTGTACCTGATTCTTATTTTCCCAATTTTTCTTCTTCACAAAATAAACTACGTATTTTATTTAAATACATATACATATTATCGACTTTTATTTTAACACTTATAGTATTAAATGACAAACAAAACTGGCCTTGTCCCAATAAAAAAGGAATTGAAGGTATTGCAGGATTTTATGATGTAAAAGTATTTAATATAGATGGAGTAGATTACCCATACTCTCAAACAGATAGTGTACGTTGGGTAGATGTAGTTTTTGAAAAATGGAACACTATAAGCATACATTACAACAAGCCAGCGATTATAAACACAGAAAGACCAGGAGCGTTATTCACGGATGTCAATCAGACTTTGAACTATGAGAATATTGGCAATGGAGACAGAGTCTTTTATCAATATGAATTCGACAATAGTACATTGACACTAAACAATAAAAACCAATCAGGACAATCGTTTAAACTTCATATTTCGAAAGGACAAACTGGTGATCTAACACTAACAGGAACTGGCTTTGGCGGGAAACATTTGCAGATACAATTGCATCCAGTCAATAAGACTTATTTGTTAGATGAAGGACGAAGGAAACCCGTTTATGTATTTTAAATTAAATCATTCTTATGTCAATATCAATCGTTGGAGACAATACAACTGAAAGTAGACAAACAACATACTCGCAAATATGGAGCAATAGTGAAAAGTTCTTTTTCCGTCTAGCGTTCCTATTCTTTCTTCTATTGATCCTCCCTGTAGATCTGAGTTATTACAAAGATCTCTTTCATCCAAAATCATTTTTTTGGTTGCTCTCATCCATTGCTGGATATCGACCTGGTTGGGGACAACTAAGTGGTATAAGTGCCCATTATGGTTTTTTAGGATACGCAACTTGGTTTTGGACGTTTGGTATCGCATTAATAGGAAGTGCCATTTGGAGTATTTTTGACAATAAACGAAGCCAAGCAGCAAAAAACTACAAGCAACTATATTATTGGTTGCGCGTGATTGTACGTTATCGTATAGCATTAGGAATTATTGCTTTTGGATTTCTGAAAGTCTACCCTATGCAAATGCCTCCTCCCGCTATTTCAAATCTGGAAACAAATATTGGCGATTATAATACGTACAAAATTTATTGGCAACAATTAGGTATCGTAATATGGTATGAGGTTTTACTCGGTTTTGTTGAAGTGTTAGGAGGCTTATTGATGTTTTTCCGTAGAACATCAGCTATTGGCGCATTTATCAATGCGGGTGTTTTACTAAATATTGCCCATGCGAATTTCGCATATGACGGCGGTGTTCATGTATATAGTTCTTTATTTGTACTGTTCTCTATATTTATTTTGCTTCCATATTTGAAAAATTTATGGACGCTGTTCATATTAAGAAAGGATGTAAGTTCTTTTCCCTTTTTCCCGCAATGGAAAGGAAAAAAGAAAAATATTTACCTTATCGTAAAAAGTTTGATAGTTGTTTTGTTTACAATAGTATACGGAATACTTAGATATGATGTGCACTATAAACAAGGTTATCTAAAAGATCCCATTAAACCAGGATTGTCAAACGCCGCAGGCTTTTATAACGTTTCGACTTTTAAACTCAACGGCACTGAGATTGCTTACTCTCCTTATGACTCTGTGCGTTGGCAAAATGTTATTTTTGAAAAATGGAGCACATTGACCTACCAAGTATATCATCCATTCGATATTTCATTGGAAAACGGTACTCCCGCAAAAAATGATTGGGAACGCAATTACGAATTGGCGGGCATTGCAGGAGGTCGGCGTTTTCTTTATTACAAATTAGACACGTTAAAACAAACCCTTCTATTTCAAGATAAAAATTTTAAAAAGTATCGTACAGACAACAACGACAAATCAAAAGGAAAAAATCGTAAAAAAGATGAGGGATTTCAACCGTTGTTTTCACTTCATTACGAAAGATTATCCAACGACAAAATCATATTATCCGGAAAAAGTGAAAATAAAGATAGTCTATATGTCGTATTGGAAAGAGTCCGAAAAGATTATCCCGTCTATAGTGGTTTGTAAAGGAAATTTGCAATTTGTTTTCATTTAAACTATAACACATACAACATGAAAAAAAATATTTTAC
>JAATFC010000268.1 GCA_015655435.1 Chitinophagales bacterium
ATGCGTTTCTTAATCTTGTCCGCGGATGCGTCCAGGGTGTAGCCTTCGTCCAAAAGTTCTTTGATAAGTAACATTTTCTTGATGTTCTTATAGTCGTACCGTCTGTTTTTACCTTCTTCTTCCGTCTGGCTTATGACGATGCCTTTATCTTCCCAATAACGAATCTGCCGCGTCGGAATGCCGGTGATTTGTGAGACTTCGCCAATCCCAACCACCAACTTTTCCAAAAAGTCAAAATCGAATGACAGGTCTTTTTTTGTTTTAGATTTACTCATTTTGTAAATTATTTACAATGATTGTTGCAAATATAAATTATGTACCGTTATTTTGCAATTGTAGATTATTTACAATTATTGAAATTATATGTCAATTTAAGACAAAAGCATTTTTCGTTATAGGGGTTATAACTACAACAAGCAATTATGATTTATGTATTGATCGAGCATTATTTATCCGAAGGCGGGAAACAATATTTTCCAAAATGGGTCGATGCTGTTAGAGATGCATTGAAAAGTCAAAAAGGTTTTCTGCAACTAGAACAAATAAAAGACATGGAGGATATTGACAGAAGTCTGCTCTTATTGCAATTCAACACATTGGAAAATCTTCAACTGTGGGCGAAAAGCGAGGTGCATCAAACGCTTTTGCAGAATCTTCAGCATTATAGGATTAAAAAACAGCAATCACAGATATATTCTAATATTTAAAAACAGTACAAATGAGCACACAAAGTAGTCTGCCAATAAAGGCTTTTTTTGAAGCTTTTGGAAAAGGCAATTTTCAGGGAATTTTAGATGCGTTTCATCCGGATGTTACCATTACGGCGGTTCGGAATGTCGATAGGATTAATGGTCAACTTTATGGAACCTACAAAGGCAATGACGGTGTAAAAGAATTTCTGACTAACCTGGGCAATGCGTTTGATACGCAGTCTTTCTCAGTGGAGAATGTGGTTGGCGGTGATGGTGTGGCATTTGCAAATGGAAAGTTTGTTCACAAACTCAAAACAAATGGTAATCTATATCCGAGCGATTGGGCACTGTATGCAGTTATTAAAGACAATAAGATTTTTGAATACCATTTTTATGAAGATACTGCAACGTTTGAGGAAGCAAATAAGTAAAAACACTGTATGTTTTTCAAGATGTGCAGAGAATTGCTCATCAAAAAGTATCTAACAACAAACAAGCCGCGCATTTGCGCGGCTTGTTTGTTCAATATATAGCTTCAGAAAGCGATTATGCCATTTCCTTATCCAAAGATTCGACGTAAGGCGTTTTCCATTCGGAAATATTGCCCCAGCTTTCACCGTTGACTTTTATTTCACCAGAGGTAACTGCACCTAGTTTGGTAAAGAATACATTGGCCTTGTTCAGCGTTGATTCTAGTTCGGATGCGTTTTGGGAGCTTATGCTTACTATGGCACGGCTTTGCGTTTCGCCTAGCCAATAAGCATCCGTACGGATACCCTCCTCTGCTTCTACTACGTCAAAGCCAAGTCCACGGTTAAATCCACTTTCCAGCAATGCAACTATAAGCCCACCTTCGCTCAAGTCGTGTGCACTGACTATAATATCTTTCTTTTGAATCAAATCGTATAGTATGTGCTGGAAATGAAACTCAACATCCAAATCAAAGTGCGGGCAGTTGGAGTATTCTACCTTGCGGATTTTCTGAATGTATTCGGAAGAGCCGATATCGTTGCGCTGCTTACCGACTAGGTAAATAACATCACCTTCGCTTTTGAAATCCAATGTCATTCTAGTTTCTACGTCATCCAATATGCCAACCATTCCTATAGTCGGCGTCGGATATATGGGACCTTCCGGATTTTGGTTGTAGAAACTAACGTTTCCACCTGTAACAGGTGTTTCAAATTTGCGACAGGCATCGCCCATACCTGTTACAGCTTTTACAAACTGATAGTACACTTCAGGATTGTAAGGATTACCAAAATTCAAACAGTTGGTAACGCCAATCGGATTTCCACCACTACAAACAATGTTGCGAGCAGCTTCCGCTACGGCAATCATGGCACCATGATAAGGGTCAGCAAATACATAACGACCATTACAATCCGTCGTCATAGCCAGTGCTTTGCCTGTTCCTTTTGCCAGAACAATAGCCGCGTCACTAGGTGCATTGGTGCTCATATTGGCTGTACCAACCATGCTGTCGTATTGGCGTGTAATCCAGGTTTTTGCAGCTATATTGGGAGAGGAAATCAGCGAGGAAGCTATCTCCTTTAATTCGGAATTGCTGGTAACGTCTTGTACGCTTTCGATATTGAAAGCACGGACTTTTTCCAGATATGTGGGTTCGCTGTATTCTCGGTCATATTGAGGAGCTCCACCGCCCAATACCAATTCGGCAGCGGGGACATCGGCTTCTAGTTCTCCATTTAAATAAAATTTCAACCTGCCGTCATCCGTTACGTAGCCAATCTCGCTACAAGGCAAATCCCATTTTTCAAATACTTTCTTGATTTTATCTTCCTGGCCTTTTTTTGCGACTAGCAACATCCTTTCCTGGCTTTCGCTGAGTAAAAGCTCCCATGCTTTCATGTTTTTCTGACGGGTAGGTACTTTTTCCAAATCGATGTGCATACCGGCTCCGCCTTTTTAGCTCATTTCAGCAGTCGAGCAGATGATACCCGCAGCACCCATATCCTGCATGCCGACGACAGCATCGGTCTCGATCACTTCCAGGCAAGCTTCCAATAGTTTCTTTTCTTGAAATGGGTCGCCTACCTGAACGGCAGGCAAATCCTGATGGCTGTCTTCCGTAAGATTGGCAGAGGCAAAACTCGCTCCTCCAATACCGTCTTTACCAGTTGCGCTGCCGACAAAGAAAACAGGATTACCAACGCCGTGCGCCGTTGCGCTGACCGTTTTCCCCGCTTTTACAATACCAACACTCATCGCATTGACCAATGGGTTGGTATGATAGCAGTCTTCAAAATATACTTCTCCGCCTACAGTCGGCACACCGAAACAGTTGCCGTAATGTCCGATACCTTTTACGATACCGCTCAGTAAACGCTTTGTTTTTTTGTCTTTTATATTGCCAAAACGAAGACTGTTCAAGGACGCAATAGGCCTCGCTCCCATCGTGAAAATATCTCTTTGGATGCCTCCGACTCCCGTTGCCGCACCTTGGAATGGTTCCAATGCGCTGGGGTGGTTATGGCTTTCAATCTTAAATACGACACCGTATCCGTTGCCGATGTCCATCAGCCCTGCATTTTCCTCTCCGGCGGCGACCAGCATGCGGCCTCCGTCACGAGGAAGCGTTTTCAGCCATTTGATGGAGTTTTTGTAGCTACAGTGTTCGCTCCACATTGCACTGAATATACACAGTTCGGTAAAGTTGGGCGTCCGACCCAGTTTTTCTTTGATAAGTTCAAACTCTTCGGGCGTCAGCCGTAGCTCTTCGGCGGTTTTTGCGGTAATTTCCATTGAATATCAGGAATAAAGATTGATTTTGAAAATATTGCGCAAAAGTACGGAAAGGCTATCGGATAAAAAAGCTGGGTAAAGCATGAGGTTTTGATGTCAATATTGACCCAATAAATCAAGATATTTAAAAGAAAAAAAGTTTATATTTGGCACTAATAATCAATTAAAAACTATGAAAAATCCAACCAAACTATTGTTTGCAGCTATGTGCTGCCTCGCAACTTTCTTCGCTTGTAAAAAAGATGGTACGCCTCTAACAGATGAAGAAATCCTAAACAATAAAATTTCGGAAATCATACCTCAGGAGTACATCGACACGCTTATCAAGCTAGGGCTGCCAATCAATGAAGGTACAACTCCGGTAGATGTAACTGGAGCTTATGTGGCGTCTCCAAATCTTCTTCTGGCAAGTAATATCCCCACTGATACGAAAGACATGAAGTTCTTGGATGGATATTTTAGATTATTTGGACAAAATAATAAGGATTTTAGTATCAATCTATTGGGGAAAAATTTTTTAAACAAGGCAGACACTAGTATCGTCACTGCTATATCCGGCGTGGGCAACAACTTTACCGTGTATGGAAAAGTTAAGTCTACATCAGGTAGCTCGTCTGCTATATTTGCGATATTGCTTTCTGGTACAAAGAATGGTTCAACTATTACTGGTCTGAAATATGGACTAATCAATATTGACGGAAGTAAGGATGCTGCAGGAGTTTTTATTAAAGAAGGACAGGCCCGTATTACTTATGACCAAGATGGGGTCGGTGCTGCGGTTGCCAATTACGATGGTGTTCAATATAAGCCTTCCGATAATAGCAGCTTAAAATTGGGAAATATCCCTGCTCTGTCATCCAAATAGGACTTACAGAACCAAAATGAAAATGGGCATCCAATCGGATGTCCATTTTCATTTATTCAAAAATCTCAAGGTTAGCACTTATTTTTACGCCAAGAAAATTTACACAAACTATGGCTTCAGGTTTTTTTGCCCTATTGGATGATATTGGTGCATTGATGGATGACGTTGCGGTTACTACAAAAGTTGCGGCGAACAAAACGGCCGGCATATTGGGCGATGACTTGGCGGTCAATGCAGAAAAAGCAACAGGATTTGTCTCTTCACGAGAACTACCGGTATTGTGGGCGATTACAAAAGGCTCGTTACTTAATAAGGCAATCATCGTACCTATTGCACTTTTGTTGAATGCTTATTTCCCGGCTGCGTTGAATTATGTTTTGGTACTAGGTGCTTTTTATTTGGCTTATGAAGGAGCAGAGAAAATAGTTGAATTTTTATTCCACCGCAATAAACACGGACATGAAGAAGAAAAGACTATAAAAACCGACGATGCTGCCGTAGACGAAAAAGCAAAAATAAAATCGGCGATTGCGACGGATTTTATTTTGTCAATAGAGATTGTGATTATCGCATTGAGCCAAGCAACGGAACATAAGCACGCATTTATCACGACAATATTGGTTGTTGCGCTGGTTTC
>JAATFC010000181.1 GCA_015655435.1 Chitinophagales bacterium
CATTTCCACCTCTATTTTTTAGTTACACGCTTGATGAAACAATGTCATTCGTGTCTTGAAAAGTCGTGTATGCATATTCTGCTCAATATTTTCTTTCAAAAGATTTGCCGTTGAATCGATATACACCACTTGGACTAGAGCCTCCAAACCACAATTCACCTTGTTTACTTTGATATATAGTCCAAAGGTGTTCACTTTCGAGTCCGTCTTTTTGGGTAAAATTTGTTATGGAATGACCATCGTATCTCCATGCTCCGGAACCTACAGTTCCAAACCAAATGTTTCCTGCAGTATCTTCTCCAATTGAAAAAACTTTTTCAAGTGAATTGCTTTTAGTATTCTCTTTTTTCAAGTTCTGTTGTGCTGTGAAATTGATTATTTTTTTCCCATCATACTTCAATACTCCCATTCCATTGTTACCAATCCAGATATTTCCTTTCTTGTCTTCGATTATGCTTCGTACATGCAAAGAACCAGTTTCTGCGTTTAGCCCGAGATATTCATTGTCCAGTATTTTAAAATCCGATCCATTACATCCTATTATTGCGCCATAGGATCCGAACCAAACGAATCCGTTTTTACCCTTGACGAACGGTGTTGAAATGTAATATTTGAAGCCATCTCCATGTTTTGGTGTAACTGGAAACAAGCGATACGAAAGCTTTTGACCGTCATATTGATACACGCCCGGATATCCTTCAAGTTTATTGTATCCTTCAATTTCATCGCCTTTGAACCAAAGATCACTCTCGTTTAACTTCCATTCGTTCTTTGAATGGTAATTTCGTTCTTTGTATATAGTTATTTCTTTCCCGTCATAAGTGCTCAATCCTCTCCCGCATTCAAACCAAATTATGCCATTCTTATCTTCATAAATATTTCTTACCTGATTGTCACTTAATCCGTTTTTTGTTGTGAAATATTGCAGCCTTCCATTATGAAGCAAACACACGCCTTCGTTGTAGCTACCAAACCAAATATTTCCCCTACTGTCTTCTAAAATTGAACGAACTCCAGTTGTGTATTTTAATCTTATGGAGCTTTGCTTATTACAGGAAGCAGTTACAACAGTCAAAAAAAAGCAGCAAAGGATAAATATGTTTACCCATTTTGATTTAATGCTCATTCTGGTAGTTTTTTCGTGATACACGACGTAAGCATTGGAACATACTCGGTCTTAGTGTTTTATCATTAAAGTAGAAATTCTTTAGTTAAAAATCAGTATAAAAGTTATTAGTTCAGCATTTAGATCCGTACAGAGGTAAACAGATTCGTCCATAGCTTTTTCGTTTGTTATTTGAATGTAACATAGTTAATAAAAAAATAGTCGTTTATAGTCGGATCAACAGCAAAAAATTCACCTGTCTTTTTGTTTTCTATTGTTACAAAATCGTGGTCTTTGAAAAATGGCGTGTCAAAATATTGGTGAATATTTGTACCTAAAAAATATAATTGTCCAATTTGTGTTTTGGTAGTCCAAGTATCTATAAGATTATACTTTTTCAGAAAGTAGTTACAAGTAGTTGCAAAGAATGAAGCATAACCAACACAATGTGCAATTCTGGTTGTTATAAGTTTGTTTGGATCGTTATTATTTTTGTCTGTGGTAAAATTAAGTTGTTTTGATGTTGCCGAAAGAGATAATTCTATGAGTTGGTTAATGTTCTGGTTGGTTTCTTTGTCTGCGATTTGATTCAAATAGTCAATAAGTTTGTGGTTTGTTGCAATATAGTTTGTTCGTTGTCCGATTGATTTATATGTTACCAATTTTCTGTAAAGCGACCCACGCAACAAAATTCCAACAACTGTCAGAATTATGATTGTCAAAAATGTTCGTTTAATGAATTTCATTGGTTACACTTCGTTCGTTAAAGTTACAGTCATTATTTAAATATATGCAACTTCCAAATTTGTTAGAGAAGTACCTCAATACATTTTCTAAATTATTGGATATAAGTATTGTTGCTATAATTGTAAGTATGAAAGGATATGTAAAATGCACAATCGTCACCGTATCTATACTATATACTCTCCACTAATCTAATGAATTCTTCCACATCGTTTTGTAGGCCGCTCATTTCCACTTTCATCAGAAATGGAATTTTATAGTGCTTGGAAATTTTGTCGGCAGCTTCGCCGAAATGCGCGCCCCAGTTTCTATTGCCGGTTGAGGACACGGATAGGAGATAGTCTTTGTTGTTCCTCACAAATACGGTAGTGGTCAGAGGTATATTTCCGATGCCAATCGTGAACGTGATGAGGTGTCCCGGTCGTTCTATTTTTTCTTTGGGAACAATTTTGATGATTTCCCAGTCGGGTCTTTGCTTTTTTACCTTTTCTACAAATCTTTTGGTATTGCCGGTCAGGCTGTCATAATAGATAATCATTTCAAACTAAACAAACTGTCTACAAACTCGTGTTTGTCAAATACGAGTAGGTCATCGATGGTTTCTCCAACGCCAATATACTTTACGGGAATTTGGAACTGGCTGGCAATAGCCAATACAACACCGCCTTTTGCCGTTCCGTCCAGTTTGGTTATAGCCAATGAACGAACGTCCGTAGCTGCCGTGAAATGTTTGGCTTGTTCCAATGCGTTTTGTCCGGTCGAGCCATCCAATACGAGCATCACGTCGTGCGGTGCATCGGGTATGACTTTTTGGATAACTCGTTTGATTTTCCCCAACTCATCCATCAAGTGGATTTTGTTGTGCAGGCGACCTGCCGTGTCGATAATGGCAACGTCCGCACCTTGCGCTACCGCACTTTGCACCGTGTCAAAGGCGACCGATGCAGGGTCGGAACCCATTGGCTGCTTGACTATCGGCACGCCGACACGCTCGCTCCAGATAACAAGTTGGTCTACTGCTGCTGCACGGAATGTATCGGCCGCACCCAATATGACTTTTTTCCCTGCTTTTGTATAGTTGTGTGCGAGCTTCCCGATAGTAGTCGTTTTACCAACACCGTTGACGCCGACTACCAATATGACGTAAGGTTTTTTGCCTTCGGGAGTTGCAAAATTCTTGAAAGATTCATCGGAAGCATCAACGAGCAATCCCTCGATTTCGCTTTGTAAAAGCGTATTGAGTTCTGATGTGCCAACGTATTTGTCCTTGGAGACGCGAGCTTCGATGCGCTTGATGATTTCGAGTGTTGTGTCAACGCCGACATCAGCCATGATGAGTGCGTCTTCGAGGTCGTCCAATACCTCTTCGTCCACGGTGCTTTTGCCCGCAATGGCTTTGGTTATTTTAGAAAAAAAATCTTCCTTGGTTTTTTCAAGTCCCTGGTCGAGGCTTTCTTTTTCTTTTTTGCCAAATATCTTATTGAAAAATCCCATTGGAATTATGAATTACGAGTTACGAATTAGGATGTCTTTCCAAAACTATTTTCCCCAAACTGCGGGATTGTCACGCCAACTATGCAATGTTTCTTCTGCCGCCTCCGGAATAGTTCCGTTGCTTTTTGCGAGTTCTATCAAGGCGGTGTAGTTGGTCAAGGATTTATAGGGAACATTTGCCGCAGCGAAAGCGTCGACTGCTTTTTGAAAACCATAATTGAAAATGGAAACCATACCGATTACGTCCAGACCTTCTCTTTTCAATACTTCTACGACTTCCAGACTGCTTTTTCCTGTGGAAATCAAGTCCTCGATAACGACGACTTTCTGCCCTTTTTGGAATACGCCTTCAATCTGGTTGCCGAGACCGTGTTCTTTCGGTTTGGGACGTACGTATATATAGGGAAGTTTGAGTTGGTCAGCCGCCATCGCTCCCCATGGAATGCCCGCCGTTGCTACGCCTGCCAATAGTTCCGCATCGGGGTAAAGTTCGAAAATAACGTCACACATTTCGCTTTTGATGAAATCACGGATGAACGGGTAGGAGAGTACTTTTCTGTTGTCGCAATATATCGGGCTGAGCCAGCCGCTTGCCCATGTAAAAGGTTTGTCCACGCTTAGTTTGACCGCACCAGCCTGCAATAATTTTTCCGCTATGATTTTTTCACTTGAAAGAGACATGTATGATTCTGTTTTGGGAAACGAAGTTATATCAAATGCTTTATATACAATGGTAAAAGTCAAAAAGTCATTGCTGAATATTAACCTTTCAGGTTTATATTGGATTGTCTCATTGGGCTTGTTTAGCCCTTTCCAAATCTAACCACATAGTTACAATAGGACGGATAGATTTTGTTGTTATTCGGCTAGACTTACTAATTTTCTATAAGGAGGACAATAGCGTTTTCATCATAGATGAAAACGTCTGTGGAACTATATTGCCTATTGTTGTGATGAAAACCTATGTTGCTATGTGGTTTAAATAAAAGGTTTCAAAATAAAAGCATTGTCAATCATCCGCCGTCCATTGTCAATTGTTTTCCCTACGTTTGAAAGAAAAAATATGCAAAAGCCAAAAATCATAGCAGGAGGTGGACTTGTATTGAACCCGAAAAAAGAATTGTTGATGATTTTCCGTCTGGGTTATTGGGATTTACCTAAAGGAAAATGGGAAGAGGGCGAAACGATTGAGGAATGTGCGGTGCGGGAAGTAGAGGAGGAAACAGGCATACAAAATGTCGTATTGGACAGATTTGTCGGGCTGACCTACCATGAATATTTCAACAAATACACGCAGGAAGACGTGATAAAAGAGACACATTGGTTTCTGATGTCGATTCCGGATATGCAGCCACTGACACCACAAACGAGCGAAGATATCCAAAAGGCAGAATGGGTCGCTTTGGAAAAAATAAAAGAAAAGTTATCTTTGGCTTACCCTACCATCAGCGACATTGTCGAGCGTTCCGGTCTGATATAACAGCATGCGCCCGTCCGTACGATGCGAACCAATCCCTTAATTATTTGTATTAACTAGTAGTTGATAATCAACACCTTTTAAATTTTAGGAGAAAATATGGGTAAAAATATCATCGTATCCAATAGGCTTCCGGTCAAAATAGAATCATCCGAAAACGGATATGTTTTTCATGCGAGCGAAGGAGGTCTGGCCACGGGATTGGATTCTGTTTTTAGTAAAAGTTCGGAAAATATTTGGTTGGGTTGGCCTGGACTTGCCGTGAAAGGCGATAAAAACAAACGTCGTATTGAAGAGGAATTGGCAAAAAAACAATTGAAACCCGTTTTCCTCAACAAAAAAGATATTGACGGTTTTTACCTTGGTTTTTCCAATGCTACATTATGGCCGATTTTCCATTATTCACCCAATTTTGCACGTTATCGAGATGCGGAATGGGATACCTATCAAGCTGTCAATAAGAGGTTTGCGGCAGTGATAGAGTCTATATTGGAAGATGGAGATATGGTCTGGATACAGGATTATCATTTGCTGCTTTTGCCTCAGCTTGTTCGCAATATTGGAAAAAAAGTTTCTATCGGTTTTTTTCAGCATATTCCTTTTCCTTCTTTTGAAATATTCCGTTTAGTGCCTTGGCGCAAGGAGCTCCTCGATGGGATGTTGGGTGCAGACCTTTTGGGCTTTCATACGATTGATGATGTGAACCATTTCTTGGACTGTTCGATGCGTCTGCTCGATGCCACGGTCAATTCCAATATAGTGCGATACAGCCGAAACTTGAGCGCGGTCGATGCTTTTCCGATGGGTATAGATTTTGAAAAATTCAACACTGCTCTGCCTTCCGAAACCAAAACGGTCAAGGACATGGAACTGCTGCATGCACGATTTGAACATCAAAAACTGATATTGTCCATCGACCGACTGGATTACAGCAAGGGAATACTGCCACGGCTGCATGCGATAGAACTGCTTTTTCAGGAACATCCGGAATATAAAGGTAAAATTACACTGTTCATGATTGTCGTTCCTTCCCGTGACACGATTTTCCGTTATCGGGAACTGAAAGACGAAATAGACAAAATAGTCGGAAACATCAATGCGCGTTTCCGTACGATTAACTGGGAACCCATACATTATTTTTACCAGTCTTTTTCTCCCGATTACCTTTCAGCGCTTTACCAGATTACTTCCGTTTGTTTGGTTACGCCGATGCGTGACGGAATGAACCTGGTTAGTAAAGAATACGTGGCGAGTCGCAGCAATGATGACGGTGTATTGATATTGAGCGAAATGGCAGGTGCGTCAAGGGAATTATACGATGCCTTGATAGTCAATCCCAACAATATTAGGCAGATAACCGCGGCTATTGTGGAAGCGCTCAATATGCCAATAATGGAGCAAAAAACACGTATGCAAAAAATGCGTGAAATTGTCCAGAAATTTGACATAGAGCACTGGGTTAAGATTTTCATGGCAAAACTAAAGGAGGTCAAGGCTTTGCAGGAATCATTCACGACACGCAGTATTGAAAAGTACATTCCGCAATTGACTGCCGATTTCATTACGGCCAAGGAGCGTGTATTGTTTTTGGATTATGACGGTACACTCGTCGGTTTCAATACGTCCATTGAAAAAACATTTCCAGATAAGGAACTATTTGACATATTGGAAAAACTTTCGTCGGACAAACGCAACCATGTCGTAATCATCAGCGGTCGTAACCATGAGACTTTGGAAAAATGGTTTGGAAAACTATCCATTGACCTGATAGGCGAACATGGATTGTGGAGCAAAAACCATGGTAACGAATGGGAAACGATAGCCGGAGTCAGTGACGAATGGAAAAAGGATGTCATGCCTGTATTGGACATGATTACGGACCGGACGCCCGGTTCTTTTGTCGAGGAAAAAAGCAATTCGCTTGTCTGGCATTACAGAAAAGCGGATGCGGAACTCGGGAAACTGCGTGCCAACGAGATATTGAACGATTTGAGTTTTACCTTACGCAACAAGGGATTGCAGTGTATGTCCGGAGACAAAGTCGTCGAAATCAAGATTTCAGAAATCAGTAAAGGAAAAGGAATCGTCCGTTGGCTGGACCAGCATGCTTTGCAAGCTCCGTTCATCATGGCGATTGGCGATGATACGACGGATGAGGATATGTTTGCTGCTTTGCAGGCTCCTGACGACTATACTATCAAAGTTGGACAAAAAATGTCGCATGCAAAGTATTTCATTGAAACCTATCAAGAAGTGAGGAAACTATTGCAACAGTTGGTTCATTGATTATTTTTTAAACAAAATAGCCACGGCTTGCGCCATCAACCCTTCTTCACGTCCGACAAATCCCATCTTTTCTGCTGTGGTTGCTTTTACCGAAACACAGTCCAGCGGAATACGCAAAATAGAACTGATAGCTTCCTGCATAGCAGCAATGTAAGGTTTTATTTTCGGTGCTTCCAGCGACAAGGTAGAGTCGATATTGCCAATCTGCCAACCAGCATTGTCAATCATCTTATATGTTTTTTCCAGTAGTATTTTACTGTCAATGTCTTTGAATTCCGCAGAAGTATCAGGGAAGTGTTTGCCAATATCACCCAATGCCAATGCGCCTAATAGTGCATCACATATTGCATGCAGCAATACGTCGGCATCGCTATGTCCAAGCGCACCTTTTGCATGCGGAATTTTCACTCCGCCAATCCACAGGTCGCGCCCTTCTACCAATCGGTGATAATCTATGCCTTGTCCTATTTTGATGTTCATTTTGCAAAAGTAAAAAGGTAAAAGTAAAAAGGTAGAATAAAAAAGAAGCGGCTACCGATATGGTAATAGCCGCATTCAATTTTCTTTATTTTATCCGAAAAATTATTCGCTGTCTCCACTACCGTTGGCAAATGCAGCCAAGTCGAATATAACGCCAAACCGAAGCGTATTGGATAAAGGATTGCGGCTGAGCCCACTTCCCGATGGAGCTAAGTAGGAAAAATTAATATCAAAAGCACTGTATTTGATACCGACACCTGCCGTGAAATATTTTCTATTGCCAGCTTCTTTGGTTTCCCAATAATATCCTGCCCTGGCAAAAAACTGGTTGTTATAGGAATATTCACCACCAAAAGATGCTGCGTAACTTTTGTTGCTGAAGGATTTGGCAATACCTTCGAAAGCTCCTGTATTGTAATAATTGGCGACCGCCGCTTTATAATCAGATGCGGAAGTGTCGCTTCCTGTAGGATATACTGGAACCAATAAATGGTTGAAATTAATCGTAGCAGTTATTTTGCTTAATTCATCCAGCGCCCAAGTATTGGCAACGCCCAAACCGATATTGGCAGGCAAAAACTGTTTGGAATTTGGATCATTCGTGTAGGAAATCTTTGATCCGAGATTGGAAATAGACAGCGCGCCATTTAGGCCCGCTCCGTTTTCATCCAGATTGCTGTAGAATACTGAGGCGTCTGCGGCAAATGCCGTTCCTGCTTTATAGACAGAACCATTAACGGCTCCGGTTGCAAGATTGGAATTGATATATCTAAATGTGGCTGCCGCACTGAACACTTCGTTTATTTTTTGTGCAAAACCTCCCTCTATGGAAAATTCACGAGGACGTGTATTTTGCAAAACTTCTCCTTGCAAGCCAGTAAGTGTCATCTGCCCCAAATTGAAATAGCTAACACCTCCGAAAATGGCTTGATTATCATTGAGTTTTCCATAGCCGCCAAGCGTCATCAGGTACACATCCGGTGCGACATCTTTCAGCCAAGGTGTATAGTTGAGGGAAAGTTGGCTTTGTGATTGTGCAAATACGGTTTTTGCTCCGTTCCAAAACGTTGCGTTGGCATCGGGCGAGAGGGCAAGACCTGCGTCTCCCATCGCTCCGGCGCGCGGGTCAGGAGAAACTCTCAGAAATGGAACGGACGAACTAACTATGTTAACTTGTGATTGCACTTTGCTTTGGTTTGTAAATAAAAACACAGCCAATCCTAATACCCAATACTTACGATTCATATTCACCTAATAATTGAAATTAAAACGGATTTTCATGGTTTCTATTGTCAAACGACAACTTGGCAAAGGAAATTCGTTGGCAAATTCTCTTTTCAGGAATTATCTTCGCAACATGATTTACCCGTATCTCCGCAGTGCTTTGTTCCGTTTTTCACCTGAAAAAGCGCATCATTTGAGTATGAATGCGCTTAGATTGGCAACTCATACGCCGATTGTTAACGGTATTGTAAAAAAACAGTTTAAAGTGCAATTCCCGGGCTTGGAAAAAGAAGTGATGGGATTGAAGTTCCGAAATCCGGCCGGTTTAGCAGCGGGTTTTGACAAAAACGCACTTTATCTAAACGAATTGGATGCGTTGGGTTTCGGATATATGGAAATAGGCACAGTAACCCCAAAAGGACAACCCGGCAATCCGCAGCCACGACTTTTTCGCTTGCCGAAAGACAAGGCGCTTATCAATAGGATGGGGTTCAATAACGAAGGTGTGGATGCTGCGCGTGACCGTTTGGTAAAATGGCGAGAGAAAGGCGGTTCCAATATGATTATTGGAGGC
The DNA here is from genome assembly GCA_015655435.1 of Chitinophagales bacterium. Lineage (GTDB taxonomy): Bacteria > Bacteroidota > Bacteroidia > Chitinophagales > Chitinophagaceae > Rhizosphaericola. Next base: position 9,385 of record JAATFC010000181.1, read on the forward strand.
AATATTGGAAAAAACAAAGTCACTCCTAATGATCAGGCTTGGCGTGATTACGAGATATGTTTCAATACTTTGTTTGATTACGTGGACTATTTTGTAGTGAACGTCAGTTCGCCCAATACACCTGGATTACGCGAGTTGCAGGAAAAGGGAGCGCTGTCCAAAATCATGGGCGATTTGCAAAATATCAATCAGGGAAAACCAAAACCAAAACCTCTTTTACTGAAAATTGCTCCCGACCTAACCAATAGCCAGCTCGACGACATTGCCGATATTGCGCATAGTTGCCAATTGA
>JAATFC010000330.1 GCA_015655435.1 Chitinophagales bacterium
TCAATTACAATATCGCTTTTCCATAGTTCAGACCACGCACTTTTGTGTTGGGCTATTAGCTGTTTTGAACCCTGCAATGCAGCATACATCGTCAATCGCTCCACTTCATTCAATGGATCTTCATGTTGTGCCGATGTGATAGCAGAACCTACAATCGAGAAATGATAAATTTCCCCTTTTTTCAGTTTTTTCTTGAATTTTAAAAGATGTAAACCATTGTCCCACATTTCGTGAACCAGTGCTGGCTGATTCCCGTGCGATTCATCCAATATAAAACTATTGGAAGCTGCAATCAGCAGCTTTCCCGTTGGGCTTTTGGCTGTGGATGTCAATAAGGAAATCAATGTGTGTGGTCGGTCTATTTGATTGTAATAATTCTCGACATCCTTGAGCATATCAGGTGCTTCCATTACACTACTAGGTGTTATCTCAATATCCTTGTTTGCAGTTATAGTCACATCAACCAACGCGCTAAAAGGCAATTGTCGCAAAGCATAATAGGTATATTGGATATCCGCTTTCCCGTCAACAGAAAAGCTAGTGGTAAAAGATGCATTTTTCATATCAAGCACCTGTTTCATTTTGGACACTTGATTGAAGTTTTCAATTCGCCTGCCATCCACGTCCAGATACATATTGGTGAAATTGAATATTTTCAAAATATTGCTTACCCTACCTCTTCCATATTGATCAAAAGTTCCATTCAGTACTATGTCTTTTACCTTAAACGGAACGGGAGATGATACTATTCCTATCATCCCATTGGCAACTGTTTCACCATAATAGTTGCTTGGTTGGATTACGTCCGCCTCAGTTATCCAAGCCTTATCGGACTGAGCATGAGCATCACATAAAAAAAACATCCCCAATATGACAACTAAAAAATTTCTCATTTTCATTTTGTAAAAAAGGGCTATTATTTTAATAGCCCTGAAGAATAATTATCTTTTGTCTAAAAAGACGGATAGCCTGGATTCTGCACCAAGTTTGAATTAGCAGAATGCTGTGCGTCCGGTATGGGATACAACCGTATATATGTACCGCCATCTGCTGGTTTATTTGGGGAGCGTGTTCCCGTCCTAGCACCATTGTAGTAGGTAGTTCCTCCTGCAACATCAAAACGAATCAAGTCTGGGCGTCTCCAGCCTTCCCAAGAAAGCTCGCGTGCCCTTTCTGCCAACATGTTTGTCGCAGTGACTTGTGCGGCTGTCCAATTGTGCGAAGAATTGCCATAGGCTCTCGCACGAACTTGGTTAACCAAACTAACTGCAGATCCTGTCGCGCCCGCCGTCGCCCCACGCATAATTGCTTCAGCTCGCATCAGTATAATATCGGCCAATCTATACACAACTACATCGTTACTTTGATTTATGCTATTTCCGGTTCCTGCTTCGGGGAAATATTTGATATTCCTAGCTCCCGTCAACTTACCAGGAATTGTATTGTCGGACAATTGCGTAAAGTTGGGTTGGTAAGCCAATGCTATACCATCGCTAGAGATTGCTCCTGTCGGCGAAGAGACTAAGATACTCTGCGACTGAGGATAGCTTTGTGTTTCACTAAAACGTTGTCCTACCAAGAATTGTCCCGTTCTTTGATCATTGTATGTTTTGTAAACTTTACTACCAGTCGTAGTGTAAACCGCCGTAGTATCAAAATTACCATAGAGAAAATCTCCGTGAGAGCTCCAACCATTGTACATATTACCTAAAAGACCGAAAGCAGGTAAATCGGCATAATGTAATGTCTGGTTTTGTTTTTGGTTTCCTGATATGTATTTACTGTCATAAGGAACAACAAATATATTTTCTTTCGAACCCTCATTATCCACTTTAAAGTTGTCGAAATATATTGGCTCTAACGAGTATTTTCCAGAGAGAATTATAGAGTCACAAGCTGCTGCACAATCGCTCCAATGTTGAGTCCCAGTATATACCTGTGCATTAAGATAAAGCTTTGCCAATGCAGCGAAACCCATCCACTTCGTAGCTTTTCCGTAAGTAGTCGCGTCCACAGTTGACGAGGCATTCGGAATGCTTGCTTTTAATTCAGACTCTATGAAACTATACACCTCTGTACTTGTATTGTTTTTTACCGTATTGGGATCTGTATTAAAATCCTTTACGAGAGGAACATTGCCAAATAAATCCAAAGCCTGCAAATAATAAAAAGCTCGCATGATCCTGATCTGTGCCTTATATTGGTTGACATCAATGGAGGATGGAATCGTTGTCAGGTTTTCAATAACATTCAACGTATAGTTACAACGTCCAATACCTGTGAAAATATTACTCCAAGCTGAATTAATAGGACCATCACTAGATGTCCATGTATGCAGATATATACGTTGGTGATTACCATTGTCATACCAGTCATTACCTCTAGTCGGGACTATGATTTCATCCGTTGACACTTCGTTCAACTCTACGTTGTCCCAGACTACCAAACTTTGCATTTGCGTATAGATAGGAGCAACTCCTGAGTTGAACTGATCGGCAGTTTTCCAGAATTTGTCGCTTTCTACTCCGCTATAAACAGGAGTATTCAGCTTAGTGCAGGACTGCAAACCCATCGTCCCAATAAGACCTATTATCAATGTATTTTTTATACTATTAAATTTCATCATTCTCATTTTAAATTACTAAGAAATGGGATGCCTATTTTATTTGAAAGACAAGTTAACACCGAACGTAAATGATCTTGATTTGTAATACGCATTGTCACTATTGTTGCCTGTATAAACCTGGTCAATATAAGCATTGTTCAATGTTGTTTTAGCGCCTGTCGAACCATCTAGGTAGGAGCTGCTCGTAATCTGAACTTCAGGATCCAACCCTCTATATTTGGTAATTACAAATAGGTTATTGCCTGTAAAGTAAACCCTGAAAAGATCAATTTTGCTAGAGATATTTCTAAATGTATAGCTCAATGTAGCATTGTCCAGTCTTAGGAAAGAAGCACTTTCCAGCCATTTGTCAGATAGAATTTTGTCATCTTTATCTCCACTTGCCAATCCACTTCTGGTCATATTGCCATTGTTCAAGCCACCTACATTGTCAATCAACATTCTCACACCGTTATATACTTTTTGCCCCGCAACGCCGCGTAAGAAAAAATTCAAATCCCAGTTTTTGTATGTGAAGGAATTATTGATGCCATAGGTAAATTTGGGAGCTGGATCGATGTAACGTTTCATCTCATTATTCAGACCCGAGCTTCCTACAGTACCACCTTTGCCATCATCAAAAAGCTCTTTCCCATTAGCATCCAAACCCACATAATGAGGTAAGAAAAATACATAAGGAGAATATCCAACTTTCAAATATGTGAGATAAGCATTGCTCAAACCACGTCCGGCAGCAGAGCCTGCAATAATCTGATCTGTGTTCAAATCATAGCCATTATATGTTCCTGATAGATTAGACACTCTCGTTTTTACAAAACTAATCTGCCCTCCAAGGTTCCATTTGAAATCCGTTTTTCTTACGATGCTACCATTTAATTGTATTTCTGCTCCCTTATTGGTGAGGTCTCCCACATTTGCCCAAATATTATTTACAAAAAACGGAGGAGTAGGAACAGTATAGTTGTAAATCATGTCTTTCGTTTTGTCACTGAACACGTTGACACTACCTGTCAAACGGTTGTTAAACATTGCGAAATCAACCTGAAAATTCAGCCCTTGTCTTGTTTCCCAACGCAAATCCTTGTTCGGATTCTGTGAGGCTGTATAGGATGTAGGATAGCTATATGTTGGAGTTGCAGGATTGTAGAATACGCCGCTGGCTCCATATAGAGATAACGTCTGGTAAGGAGACAAGCCATCTGCATTACCCGTACGGCCAAATCCAACTCCCAATTTCAAATCGTTAAGCCAAGTGATATCAGTCATGAACTTTTCGTTCTTGATGCGCCACGCAGCAGAAACGGAAGGGAAATAACCCCATTGATGGTCTGTTCCAAATTTGTCAGAACCGTCACGACGCAAACTAGCTGTCAGGTAATACCTCCCATCATAGTTATACATTATTCTTCCCAAAAATGAAATCAATAAATAGCCGTTTTTGGTAGAACCAATAACATTTCTTTCCGGATTGCCTCCGCCGAGATTATTGTTTTGATAATCTTCATAGAGATAGTTCTGCCCTACTGCAAAATTGTTGTCGTAGGTAAACTTATTGTATTCATATACAGCCGTGGCATTAATGCTATGTTTTCCAAAATCACGGACATAGTATGCGTGTAACTCCCCGCGTTTAGAATTGTTGTTTTCATTGTATTTTCCAGCCTTGTTGATATTGCCATAACCAGGTAGGACAGGTTGAAAATAATCTACTTGTAAATTATAAAACGACATCGAACCTGCGGTACCGAGTTTCAATCCTTTTATCAGCTCATAGTCAATAGAGCCACTCAGCAAAGTAGTTTGATCCGTTCCTTTATTAACCTGCATTTTCTGTTTCGCTACAGGATTATTAACATCGAAACTGTTGAAAAAGCCATAATAACCACCGGAAGAATCATAAAGCGGAGCAACTGGAGGCATTTGCAGAACATAATAAAATATCTGAGGATCTACATATTTTCTATTTACACGATTACTATTGATTCCTATATTGATAGTCAGTTTATTGTCCAAAGCTTTTTGCTGAGCATTGAAATTGATACCATACATTTCTTTTCCACTGTTGATGACAATACCTTGTTGGTTCACATAGTTGAAAGATCCATGGTAATTGAATGTTGGCGAACCTCCTGAAATGCCAATATTGTGGTTAGTCGATACACCCGTTCTGGTTATAGCACCCATCCAATCGGTATTTCCATTGGACAATGTAAAATTATATGGAGCTGCAGCGGCATTATTGGTCGTACCTCCAGCAGCGATATATTCACTCGCATTCAGAAGATCATATTTTTTCGCTATTTTATCAAAGCCTGCAGAACCGGTATAGTCTACTTGTACTTTTCCAGAAGCACCGCGTTTAGTCCCAATGATAATTACACCATTGGCACCACGTGCGCCATATATTGCAGTGGCAGACGCATCTTTCAATACATCATAACTGACAATATCTCCCGGAGCAATCGTACTAATCATATTGGGGTCCGGAAGCTGCACTCCATCCACAACTATCAATGGAGATTGGTTTCCAGACAAAGACGTCTGTCCTCTCAGTCTTATATTGACAGTTTGGTTAGGATCTCCACTGGGTTGGGTAATTACCAACCCTGGCACTTTACCAGCTACTTGTTGTACCGGATTAGTCACCGCACCACCTTTGTTGAAATCTTTGGTAGATATAGAAGCTACAGAACCCGTTACATCTTTTTTACGTACAGAGCCATACCCCACGACAACGACCTCATCCAACTGAGCTATGGGTTTCAAAATTATATTGTAATCTGTCTGAGAAGATATGGCAACTTCCTGATTGCTATATCCTACATGGCTAACTACCAATGCCCGTACCTGACTTGGCAAGTCCAAAGAGAACGTTCCCGAATCAGACGTGCTGGTCTGAACAGTAGGGCCCTTGGCTATTAACGTGACATCTGACAAAGGATTTCCCTTCTCATCTCGGACTGTTCCGGTAATTTTCTTCGTTTGTGCTTGTGCTACCAAAGTAATCAAAGAGAAAAAAACACAGGCAAACAGAGCGACAAGTCTTCTGATTTTTTCCATACAGCTTAATTTTACGTTATAAACTAACAAACAGTTGTTAATTTTACAAATATAAACAAATCCTTAATAAACTGTTATAGTTTTTAACAAAAAAAACTTCGTTAAAAAGATTTAAGTTTTTTGATTACTGAAAAACAGAATATAAATATTTTAGACGGCATCTAACGAAAAAAGGGATTTCTGTGGGAACGTTCCCACAGAAATGCCTTTTTAAACCAGAAAATTTTCTCTTTATTCCACCTTGCTCACTCTTATCCCAACGTTCATCA
>JAATFC010000353.1 GCA_015655435.1 Chitinophagales bacterium
GTGAGGACGTTATGAAGGTGGGCGATATCATTCCCTATTATGCAAAACATACCGCTAATGCATGGTTGAGCTATGCCTTGCAAAAAGGTGCGTTAAAAGGCTTGGGGATAAGCGGTGGATTTACAGCTCTTATTGACAGACCTTTGAGTACGTTCTCTGGTCCCAATTCGAAAAGGCAGGCTAACTATTTCAAATTGGACGGTGGATTATTTTGGCAAAACGATAAGTTCTCCGTCACGGCAAATGTGTTTAATATACTCAACAAATATTTGTACACAGGAGATTATTATACGACATATTGGTCGACTCCGGCATATTCATGGCAGGCAGAACCACCAAGAAATTTCAGGTTAACAGTAGGTTATCGCTTCTAACATACAATGAAAATCAGACAACCGTCTTTTTAGCAATAAAGAGACGGTTGTTTTTATATAGTCTTCAAGAATCAATTATAGAAGGATTCAACATATAATGCCTAGTTTAGTTTATTTCTCTTTCAATATTCGTTAATCTATTTACCCAGTTGTCCAATATGGTTTCTCTTTCTTGGTCAGAAAGCCGTTCCACTGCATAGATTATTTCCGATTGCAAAACGGAAAAGCCAAGAAATTCCAATATGCCGCGATGTATTGGAAATAAGATTGAATCTATCTTACCGTATCTGTCGTCCACGTAATTCTTTTCCGGTCCTCCGGTTGTAACGGAGAGCATTGCTTTTTTCCCGACGGAAAATCCATTGTTGAAAATCTTGCCGTTATCATAAAATTTCCCCATCGTGAAAACCTTGTCTATCCAACCTTTCAATATAGCCGGGACAGAAAACCAATACAATGGAAATTGCCAAATCATCAAATCAGACCATCCCACTTTTTCCTGTTCAGATAGAATGTCAGATGAAAATGTATTTGCCTGTAATGCAAATACTTCCTCTTCTTGTTGCTTAAAAAACGTTTCGTTTTTAAGCCTTGTGAAATTTTCTTTTCCACTTATTGGTTGGAAATTCATTTTGTACAAGTCTGAGGTTTTGACCTCATGACCTGCATTCCTTAGTGTTTGAATGGCGGTTTGAAACAACGCAGCATTGAAACTTCTTTCTTCGGGATGTGCAAGGACGATGAATATTTTCATGTTTTAATATTTGTACTATAATTATTTTAGTTGCAAAACTATTTTTAGTAAATTACATTTACAATAACTATCCAATACGATAGGTGGAAAAAAACAAGAGAAATGAAAAAAGAATGTATTGGCGATTATGTGAAACTGAAAGGTAAAATATATCCCTGCACACTTAGTCTTACGATGGATATGGTGGGCGGGAAATGGAAAGCTGTTATTCTATACCATCTAAAAGATGGTTCCAAAAGGTATAATAAACTCCGTAAAGAAATGACTTCCGTAACGGAAATGACATTAAGTCTGCAACTGAAACAACTGGAAAAAGACGGATTGGTGTCAAGAAAAGTCCATGGCAAAAAACCTCCTATAAAAGTCGTCTACAGCTTGACCGATTTCGGGAAAACGCTAGTGCCTGTTTTGGATGCCATTACCGATTGGGGTAATCAAGTTGTCAGCGAAAAAGGAGAGTTTGTTAAAATATCGGAAAGCGAAGTTTTATCCTAAAATAAATTATATTTGAAAAAACAAGAATAGAAGCTAATAATCTATGGAAACAAATACCAAGACGGAAAAATATAGAATACAGCAACCCGAGGCATGGGCGGAAAGCTTGAGTGACGAACAGATGGTTTCCCTAATTAAGGAAACTGAATTTTCCAGAAAACAACAAGATGAAGGAAAAGACTTTTGTTATTTCCTTTACAAAAAGTTGCATACGGCCAATAGCGGAGAATCGGAATATTCCTGCATGGCTTACACACTTAACGAACCATCAAACCTAGAGGCAGCATCGGTTTCAGACATTGTACTGCAAGAGCATACCACATATCTGATACATCGGATATCCGTCTTTCGAGAAGGTAAACTCATTGACAAAATTCCAAATGTCAATATCAAGGTATTGGACGACGAGGATGGAAGCGGCGGCGGTGTGCTGAACAGTACACAAAAGATAAACATTACCATAAAGGACTTGCGACTTTATGACGTGCTTATATTGGAGGATACTCGGGAAACTATATATACGGAAAAGGATTTTCTACTAAAGGACTATATGCGCTATCTCTGGCTAAGTCCTGATACATATTGGGCTTATGGAGTTTATGATTTCAAAATCATCAATGCGCGTAGAGATTCGATTATTTATCGGAAAAATTTCTTCAGGCAAGAAAATCGTGACTTGATTCCTGCGGTTACGGAGACACTGGCAAGCAGTGCAACTTTTGTTTGGCATGAGGAAGACTATATCAATCCGACGGATGCCAATAGAGAAATTTTTCCTTTTATAGATTTTGTGACGGAGCGTAGTTGGGAGCAGTTGTCAAGCCATATCTATCCATACTATGAGTCTGCTTACAACAAGCAAAAACTAAATGATTTCGCACCCGAACTAACCAAAGAACTCGATGCAATTTCGGATAAGGATGAGCAGTTGCGTTATGCTATTGAATATGTGCAGAATCATGTGTACTACCTGTTCAATGCCTATGAGATGCACGGACACAAGCCGCAAGACCCTGCCCTTACATATGCCAATAAGCAAGGAGACTGTAAAGCAAAAACTACGTTATTGAAAGTTGTATTGGACTATATAGGAGTGGAGTCTTCTGTTGTATTGGTCAACTTCAAAACAGATTTTTACTTCAAATATTATTTGCCGTCTTTATTGGCATTCAACCATGTGATTGTAAAAATCAACTATAAAGGCGAAACCTATTTTGTCGATGCGACGTCAAGAGATGATTTTGGTAGGATTGAGAATAGGGATTTTCTTTCTTTTTGCCATTATCTGGAAATAGCCCCGAATGCTACACTGCAGAAATGTGAACAGCACAAGTATCCTCAATATGCGATAGAGGAGAAAGTTGATTTTAATACTACCGGCAATAGCGGCGTATTGCAACTAACAACTAAATATCGATACAGCCGTGCAAACAATATGCGTCGTTATTTCAAACGAACGAGTAAAAGAGAAATTGTCGATAGCTGGAACAAGTCATTGTTTTATAGTCTGAACTATCAAAACGACCGGGACGAAAATGATTTCCGTAAAGTATTTAAAGATGCACAAATAAATATAATCAGCGATGATAAGGATAAAAACGAATTTACGGTAGAATACAAGGCTACTGTAGAGCGTCCATACTATACGAACAAGGCTGGAAAACAATTCCTCATGTATTTTGACAGGAACTTGATCAAAGGTGCGATATTGGACTATATAGTTGCAGATGGGACTTTCTGGTTTAACTATGATAGTGAGAAATACGAAGTTAACCTATATACAGACCAACGCATCGACACGTCCGAAAAATATACGGTGCAGGAAGCTGATATACATAATAAGTTTTTCGACTATAAAAGCAAGAAGAAGATTGCGAAAAATGGTGGAACTGTCAATATTGAGTTTAATCCGGTTTCCAATCAGGAAATAAAGCCTGAAGACTACGAAGAATTTAGAAAAGCATACCAAAAGGTTACCGATAGTAACTATGGATTAGGTGTTGATATCATTCCAAACGGAATTGGCGAACGACTTAAATTTGGATTGAAGAAGATATTCGGGAATTAAAGGAAATGGTCAATTGATTTAGAACAAGAGCCGCGACAAATATTTGTCGCGGCTCTTGTTTATTATAAGTCATACGCCAATAGCTCATTGAGATTTTTATCTATTTGTACTATATAGTTGGGATCCATGCCAAATAGTGCAAGATGTCCCCATATTGTTTTAATGGGTCTCCATTCACTATTTGGAATAAGTTCCTGCTCTGATTTACAGTCTTCCAACTTGAAAAACATATCGGTTTCTATAGGCATGCTGAAAAGTTTTGCCTTCACACGTCCTAATGCAGCACTCAAATCTCCGTTTGTATTGCGGCTCACATCGCCTCGCTGCCATTTCCATGCACATGTCAACAACGTATTAGGGTCCATCGGTTCAAAATATTTCCAAGTAAACTGTTTGGAAAAGTCGTCGGCATTGTCAAATCCTAAAGCCTTGTATGCTTCTTGTCGGTACATTTCCGGGTGATAGCCCATGACGTTCCAAATGTCAGCATGGCGGCTCAATGCAGTTTTCATACTATCAATAGAATCATAGTTCCCGTCTTTAAATGCTGGGTCAATCAAGATTGTATCAATCAGGGTACGCGTAAAAATAAAATCATGTTCCGAGTTTTTCGCATAGCCTGCGATTGGTGCGGCGCGTTTTACATAATCAGGATAGCGAACAGTCCATTCAAATGTCTGCTGTGCACCCATCGAACCTCCTACAACTAACTGTAGATAGGGAATTCCGAAATGTTCCGTCAATAGTTTGTATTGTGCTTTTACATCGTCCTCGATGCGGACTTTAGGAAATTTCGGACCTTTTATTGATTCATCTGCATTCCATGGAGAAGTAGAAAGCCCATTTCCGATCTGGTTTACCAATATGATGCAATACTTTTCCGGATTGAGCGCATGCTCTTTTCCTACGTACACATCTTCCATTATCTTGGTCGTACCCGAAAACCATGTAGTTACAAAAATAGCGTTGCTTTTGTCTGCATTTAATTCCCCAATTTTTCGGACGGCTAGTTCCAAATTAGGAATGACGCCTCCTTCTGCTAACGTAAAATCTCCTATCGAAATTATTTCGTAATCGCCATGATTTTCACGATTGTAATAATTGTGTGGCATCGCTTTTCGTTTTTTTGTGAATTGAAAACTTGATATTGCAATATCCTCATTAATTGTGATAAAAACTGTTAAAATAAAAAAGGAAAAGTGCATGCTTTCCCTCTTTTATTTGATTCAATTATTCGTAACTGTTTATATGACCACGTTGATCATTTTACCGGGAACAAAAATGAATTTCTTCACGGTTTGTCCTTCGAGCCATTTGGCAATGATTTCATTTTTAAGAACGGTTTCCTCTATGAATGCTTTATCCGCATCGAGCGCAAACTCAATATTGGTACGCATCTTACCGTTGATACTGACCGGATAATTTTTGGTAGATTCTTTCAGATATTTTTCTTCAAAAGTCGGGAAAGCAGCATCCAATATAGATGTTGTGTTTCCGAAAATCTGCCACAACTCTTCCGCTACATGTGGAGCGTAAGGCGTCAACAAAATCAACAAAGGTTCAATTACTGCACGTTTGTGGCATTTCAAGTCGGACAGCTCGTTAACTGCAACCATGAATGCGGAAACTGCTGTATTCAAAGAAAGTCGTTCGATATCATCGCCGACTTTTTTGATGGTTTTGTGTAAGGTTTTCAGTTCTGCATCTGTTGGATTTTCTTCTGTCCAAATAGCGCCTTTGTTTTCATCAAAAACCAAACGCCACAACTTTTTCAGGAAACGGTGCACGCCTTCAATGCCTTTGGTTTCCCAGGGTTTGGACTGTTCCACTGGACCCAAGAACATTTCGTACATACGGAAAGTATCCGCGCCGTATTTGTTAACCAATTCATCCGGATTTACCGTATTGAATTTGGACTTGGACATTTTTTCTACTTCGGAAGTAGTGATGTATTTGCCATTCTCCAATATAAATTCTGCATTAGCAAATTCTGGTTTCCATTTTTTGAAAGCTTCCGTATCCAATTCATAGCCATCGACTATGTTTACGTCAACATGTAACTTCGCTATAGCTTGACTTGACGGTTCAATAAAAAATGTGGAATATTTCTTTCTTTCAGTTTGAAGTATTGAATTGAATTCAGCAAATGCCTCGCTTGAAATCATACCATTTATATCGTTATTCTCAATTTGTTCTACTATTCCTCTTGAAATAAATAATTGAGGCAAAGTCGAATAATCAAATTCAGGTATCGATGTTATTTTCAAAGTAAGTCTATATACAAACCTCGAGCTACCCTGAATCATTCCCTGATTAACCAATCTTTTATAGGGTTCATCAAAGCCAAGATAACCTAGGTCAAACAGGATTTTTGTCCAAAGGCGACTGTACAAAAGATGCCCAACGGCATGTTCCGTTCCTCCCAGATATAAATCTACCTGATTCCAGTAATCACTCACGTTGCGTTCACAAAAAGCTTGGTCATTGTGCGGATCCATGTAGCGCAAAAAATACCAACTCGAACCCGCATAACCAGGCATGGTATTGGTTTCCAGATGTTGGTCTGTCCAGTCTTTTACATTTGCCAAAGGTCCCTGACCTTCTGGACCAGGTTTGTAACTATCGACTTCCGGCAATTGTAATGGCAATTCTTTTTCATTCAAGGGAATCGCAACACCGTCAATCCATTTTATTGGAATGGGTTCGCCCCAGAAACGCTGACGGCTAAATGCAGCGTCACGCATACGGAAGTTGACTTTGCGTTTTCCGATGCCGCGTTTTTCTAGTTCGGACAATATGACTTCAGTTGCTTCCTTCATGGGTTTTACGGTAACGAAATCGCTGTTTTCCAATATGGCATCTTTCGTTGCGTTGGCATTTTCGCCATCAAATTTTTCGCCCAATATATTGGTAATCGGTAAATCAAATTGTTTGGCAAATTTATAGTCGCGCTCGTCCCCGCAAGGAACGGCCATAACCGCGCCCGTGCCATATCCTGCCAATACATATTCGGCTGTCCAGATGGGGATTTCTTTTCCATTGAATGGGTTGATGGCATAAGCTCCGGTAAAACAACCGCTGATTTTCTTTTCGGCCTGACGCTCGCGCTCGCTGCGGCTTTTAACGTAAGCGACATATTCGTCTACGGCTTCGGTTTGGGCTTCGCTTTTTATTTTGTCAATCAATTCCAGTTCTGGTGCGATAACCATAAAATCCACACCGAAAATAGTGTCGGGACGAGTGGTATAGACGGTGAGAACCTCACCCCCGACCCCTCTCCTTGAGGAGAGGGGAGATTCGGAATCAATTGCTCCTTCTCCTTGAGGAGAAGGCTGGGATGAGGTTTTATGTTGTTCGTCTAAAGCAGTTTTGATTGTTTTGATTACTTCATTTGTATTGTTTTCAACTTCATTATGAGTAAAGCGGACAATTTTATAACCAAATTCTCCTAAATATTTTGTTCTAGCATCATCGTATATTTTTTGTTCTTTTTCGTTGTGATAATCGCCGTCAATTTCCACAACCAAATAAGAATTGAGAAACGCAAAATCCGCAATGTAACCTTGTATTGGATGTTGCCTTCTTACTTTTTCTCCCAACTGGTTATTGCGAAGACGTTGCCAGAGTATGTCTTCAGATACTGTTTGGTTTTTGCGATTTTCTCGGGCATGTTCCTTAAGTATTTGATAATATTCGGGAATGGCTGTATTGATTGGTGTTTTTCTTGTTTCGGAATTCGGGGTAAAGATTTCAAACGCTATCTCCGCTCCTTGGCTGCGGCCAATCCAGTTAGTCTGCATTTCTTTCATTGCATCGCTGAAGTCCACTCTTTGCAGCCCTTCCAACAGTCGGTCAGCATATTCGGTAATGCGCAGATACCATTGGCGCAATTTTTTCTTTTCCACGGGATAGCCGCCACGTTCACTTACTCCGTTGATCACTTCGTCGTTAGCCAACACCGTTCCCAAAGCCTCACACCAGTTGACGATACCGTAATCGCAGAATGCCAAACGGAACTGCATCAATATGTCGCCTTGTTCTTTTGCCGAAAAAGATTTCCATTCCTCTGCCGTGAAGGGTTGCAAATCTGCGCGACGACCGTCAATGATTTTCGAGCCTTCTTTTTCAAAAGCAGGAATCAGTGTGTCTGCAATATATTCCGCTTTATTGGTAGATATGTTGTACCAGCTTTTGAATAATTGTAAGAATATCCATTGTGTCCATTTGTAATAGCTCGGTTCGGAGGTGCGGACTTCTCGGCTCCAGTCAAAGCAGAAACCGATATTGTCGAGTTGTTTACGGAAATTGTTAATGTTTTGTTCCGTACTGATAGCAGGATGCACGCCATGTTCAATAGCGTATTGCTCGGCTGGCAATCCAAATGCGTCATAACCCATCGGGTGCAGTACGTTGTAACCTTTCAGTCTTTTGTAACGGGCAAAAATATCGGTGGAGATATATCCCAAAGGATGTCCTACATGCAATCCCGCACCGCTCGGGTAGGGGAACATGTCCAATACGTAATATTTAGGTTTGGAGAAATCGTTTTGAACCTTGTAGGCGTTGGTTTCTTCCCATGTTTTTTGCCATTTTTTTTCGATTTCCCTAAAATTGTATTCCATTGTCCGTGACTGTTTGCTTGATATGTTAAATTATGACTTTACTAATGTCAAATAAATGGCTGCAAATGTACGTGTTTGCAGCGGAAACCCTAAATTTGCCGCTATTGAATATCCTATTCCAATCATTTTTGAAGAATATTGAAGTATGCCTGATACGGAAAAAATCGTTTCCAAAAAAGGGAAAACAGGTTCGGTTTACAGTGTAGTGGGAGTTTCGTTGGTACTGCTCATCATGGGTATCATGGGCTGCATATTTTTAATCTTACACCAGTTTGGCAACTCGTTGAAGGAAGAGGTCGGCATCAGCGCCTATCTCAATACATCCAACAAGGACACCATCCAGCAGATACGCCAATATGTCGCCGGACAACCATACGCCAAAAACGTGGAATACATCGACAAAGAGGCTGCGAAAAAAATCTGGAATAAGGACAACAATGAGGATTGGGACAAAATACTTGATTACAATCCGCTCCCCGAAAGCATCGATTTTTACGCTAAAGCAGCATATGTCAACAAAGATAGCCTAGCGCATATCGGAGCTCAACTCAAAGAAGCTTTTGGTGACAAACTCACAGACATAACTTATCCACAGGTTCTCGTGAATAGCATGAACGAAAAAAGCACCAAATTGGGTTTTGTGTTTTTGGTAGTTGCGGTTGTATTGTCTACCATCGTTATTGTGAGTATTGACAATACCATCCGTCTTACGATGTACAGCAACCGTTTCCTAATAAAGACGATGCAGATGGTCGGAGCTACGCGTTGGTTCATTGCCAAACCGTTGGATATACGGGCTATTGTCAACGGCATCATCAGTGCGGTCATATCGATAGCCATATTGGTCGGTTTGCTGAAATGGGCGGTTTCCCAGTTTCCACAGATGGGAGTGTTAGTGGACAACAAGTTGATGGTTGTGCTATTTGTCGGGATGTTGGTTGTCGGTGTGGGGATTTCATTTTTCAGCACGCACAGAAGTGTGATGAAATATCTCAAGACCCGCTTAGATGACCTTTATTAAAAAAATTGTATAACTTAGATATTTGGGAAGCGTTTTTTCCAAACATATTTCTTCATAAAAAAGCTGAAAAATGGCTGAAGTAAAGAAAAAAGAAATGCCGTTATTGTTCACCAAAGACAATTACAAATGGATGCTTATTGGCATCGTTATCATTGCGGTTGGCATGATGTTGATGGCTGGCGGTAAGAGCGACGCTGCGGGCGCATTTGACTTTAAGGAAGTCTATAGTACAAGACGTATAACGGTTGCTCCTATTGTGATTCTTTTGGGTTTGGCGGTAGAGATTTTTGCTATATTCAAAAAACCTAAAAAAGTCAACGTGGAAGCATAACCATTGATTTTACCCTATTGATACAAAAGCCTCCGTAATCTGGAGGCTTTTGTTATTATGACGGCTACCATCTTATTATATTCTGTTCTATCTTAACAAAACGAACAGTAAGGCTATGATTGCCGGCAATGCCTGTGTAAAGAATATTCTCTTGGAAGCAACCGCCGCTCCATACACTCCGGCAATAGTGACACAGACTAGAAAAAACGTTGCAACGTTTTTATCCCATGCGGCATCTGTAATGAAAAAACTCCAGATGAGCCCGGCCGCAAGAAATCCGTTGTAAAGCCCTTGATTAGCAGCCAGCCCTTTTGTCGGTTTAAATAATTCGACAGATAATGCCCCTCTGAAAACTTTCTTTCCCACGGTTTCCCATGCAAACATTTCAATCCACAAAATGAACAAATGCTCAATGGTTACTATTGCCACAAAAAATTTGGATAAAACCATAATGAGTTGTTCCATAAATGCTAATTTATCTTATAGTCGGAAATAGCACTAAAAATACCTATTTTAAATTTCCCGACAATTCAAAAAAGGAGAATTTGATATTAGTGGGCATTTGCAAACGATATATCAGAATAGTTCATTCTAAGATAACTCTCGTTATCTGAAATCTATCGTGATAATACGTCAATATAGAATAGCTATAAAACAAAAAAGCCAGACCATTTTGTTGATCTAGCTTTTTGTCGGGGCGGCAGGATTACTACCACAAGCCTGTAATCTATTTAACTTACAACCATCCAATATTTTCGAGGGCACCTATTAGTGCATAACTATTAATCACCGTCAAATTCCTGAACTGCTTCAATTCGGAAACTCTGTTACGAAGATAGACAAAATGATGTATAAGAAACAACATTTTGCTATTTAAACAATATATTGTCATTGCTAACTCATATTGCTTGCTCATGGGGTTTGCATTGTCGGAAAAATTTCGTGCTGGCCTAATACCTCCTTATCAACGGCGCAAGAAGCTAGGCAAATTCCTATCAAAAGAAGTAACAATATTGATCCCTATATAGATTGAGAAACCAAAAAAATCAGAATTTGAAACTATAATTGATAGTAGCACTAAAATAAGGGAAACCTGCAACTGAACCAGGGGCATCATTGAATTAATCAAAACCTTTTTTTTAAAATATTTGGTAATGTTAAAAAAGTCTTTATATTTGTCTATATAATTTGTAGACTAATACTGTCACAGCCACCGACAAACAGCCTACACAAACATTTAGCAATATGACGCAATACAAATGGCGCAATGGAAACTGCATTGCGAAAAGACAACGTACGTCTAAGGTGGTTACAACTCCACAATCCAGTTTAAGGCATTTTAATGATACCATATTCTATGGTTGTTGTCGAATGTGTAGCTAATACTCTAATAATATTTTCTTTCATACTATAGTTATCCAAACTATTGGATAGAGGGTTGTCTTTTGTCCTCCACGTAACTGGTGGCTGGTTGCAAAAGGGGATGGAGGCAACCTTTTATCTTTTTTAAATAACCGTCTTATGCAAAAACAGGATTTTTATCTGTTGGCTAAGAAGATAATCGTTGGACTTATTATCTTTTTAGTTCCTTTTCTAGTCTTTTATTCCATCTTATTATTCATTTCTAATCAACAATAAACTTATGTCCGTGAAAGTCGAACAAGGTCTTCAAAAAAGAATCCTACGAGATGCTTTTGTAAGCCTGTTATTATATGCAGCCCCCGTAGTGTTGATGTTTGCCTATCTTAGAATTACAGGAAGCAAGCCATGGATAGCGGATAACCATACATCCATATTGCCTTTTCGTGCCCCCCATATTGTGGAAAATGTCTTCCGAAATCTATCAACATGGGGCCTTCCATTACTAACGCTTTTAATTGGGGCTGTTGAGTTCTCGCTGGGATTATACAAGAACAAGTGGAACAAAAATGAGGCAATATTGGATATTGTTTGTTTTGCCGCACCGAGGCTAGTGCTCCGCCCGTTGTTGGTTTATGTGTCCCTGGTTATTTTTACCAAAGCGCTTCCAGGACAAAAGGATATTTTCGCTTGGGTGCCGCTCTGGTGGGGATTTCTCATCATTGCAGTAGCGGATGACTTAACGCAATATTGGTACCACCGTCTGCATCATCAAATTCCGTGGCTGTGGCGTTTCCATCGTACGCATCATTCGGCGAACTATATGGGAATGGCAATGGCAAGTAGACAAAATTTTATCTATACTATATTTTTTTCCCAGATTTATTTGACAGCTGCTCTAACTTATTTGGGATTGGGATATGCGGCACTGTTTGTTGGAGTCGTTAAATCTATTATTACGATGGCTGCACATTCTAGTATTGCATGGGACAAGCCATTTTATCGGATTAAAATATTAAATCCTATTGCATGGATTTTGGAAAGAACCATTTCCACACCTGCTACCCACCATGCACATCATGCGGATACGATGGATGACGGTATTGGGTATTACAAGGGAAATTTTGGAAATATGTTTTTTGTTTGGGACATTATTTTTGGTACGGCAAAAATTACAAGAAAATATCCGACCGGATATGGCATCAAGCATTATCAAGAAGAAGAATGGTATGCTCA
>JAATFC010000167.1 GCA_015655435.1 Chitinophagales bacterium
AAAAGATTAAAGGGTCTGGCTTTAATTTATTCATGTCATTATAGACAAAATCTTGTGTGATACCAATAACGGTATATACAGGACCATCGCCCTGTCTAAGTTGAGCGCCTATATGCCCTTCTTTTCCCATTAGACGAGCCAGAGATTCATTTATAATGACATTTCCACTATCCTGAGAAGAACTAGAAGAAAAATTTCTGCCTGACTTAAGTTTTATCCCAAAAGTATTGGCAAAACTATTGTCTGTCGCTACGACAGTTATCAATATGTTTTCATTTTCGTTTTTGCCTTTCCATTGATATCCGCCACCATTGGAATACATGTCCATCGGGGACGCACTGCTCTCCGTCACATCGCTCGCAAGATTTGTCTTTAAGATATTTTGCTTTAATGATGCAAAATTTTGTTGTAGGGTCGGTGTTAAGTCTATTGCTAGTATGTTGTTTTTGTCAAAACCGAAATCACGTTTTTTAGAGTATTGTATCTGCTGATATATAACAATCATCGAAAAAATGATGATAATGGAAATAGCAAACTGAAACACCACCAATACTTTTCTTATGTTGACTGCGCCACCACCTATTTTATAAACTTGTCTTTTTAACGCACTAATAGGATTGAAAGAAGATAAGTATAAAGCCGGATAGCTGCCCGCAATCAAACCAGCAAACAAACCAATCACAAGTAAAAATACCAGATGCGGAGTTTTAAATAAATCCATCTTCAGAGGAACATGAATCAAATTGCTAAATAGAGGAAGTATCAGGGCTGTAATAAAAATAGCTACCATGACCGAAATATAGGCAATGACGATTGACTCCATCAATAGCTTACCTATAAGTTCCTTCCTACCAGAACCTAAAACCTTGCGTATGCCTATTTCTTTCGCACGTTTTTCACTGCGAGCCGTGGAAAGATTCATAAAATTGATACAAGCTATCACTAGAATAATCATAGCTATTAGCGAAAACATTTTGACATATTTTATCATCCCTAGACTAACGTCTTCCTTTCCGTTTACAAACTGCCCGTATAAAACCATTTTATTCAAAGGATAAAGAAAAATGGAATTATTGGATTCCGGATAGGTCTTTTTAATATAGGATTGCAGTTGTTTGTTGACATTCTCCAGATTGACTTTAGGATTGAGTAACACCCAAGTGTCCGTCCAGTTATTTCCCCAGATATCTTCTGGTTGTCCTTTATGTGGAGCGTAGAAAACATCAAAAGGAATTAAGAAATTTATATTTTTAAAACTGGCATCTTTTGCACGTTTATGGAAAATAGCAGATACTATAAAAGGCTGTTTGTCTACCATGATTGTTTTGTTCATAGCATCCTGTCCTTCAAAATAGGTATTAGCGACTTCTTCCGATATGGCAATCTGATTTTTTTGATTTAGCGCTTTACTTCTATTGCCCGAAACCATTGGAAAATCAAACATATCCATGAAAACGGAATCTACATAAGCGCCGTTTTGGGAAACATATTTTTCCCCTATGGAAAGTGTAGCACCATAACTATTATACCGAGATACACTTACAACGCCTGATAACTTGTTTTCCAATATATCTTTTGTCAATAATGCCGTGGAGGAAAAGGTGTAGACATCTTTTCCATAAGTCTGCGTATTCTTTACATTGTAAAGATTGTCTAGATTTTTAATGGAACTATTAAAGTTGAGGTAAAACTCGACCCACAGGAATATAAGAGCTGCACACGTAATCCCAATAGCCAAACCTATTATATTGAGAAGGCTAAAAGTCTTACTGCGCTTAATGTTTCGCCAGATTGTCTTTATGAAATTGCTAATCATAATAATATGTATGTTCGCTTAATATTTTGCACTCATTGTTATTTTCCTTTAGAAAGAAAATTGAGTGCTTTTTCCAATACTGGGTCATTTCCTTTAATAAAATCCTGAACTGTGGGCTTTATTTCTATGTCAGGGATGACTCCAACACCAACAAATTCTCTACCATCGGGATAGGTATCTTTTTTAGTACAGATACGGGCTCCACCTCCAGGCAATTCGAGCATCAACGGTTGTCCTGTACTACCATAAGACCGTTCTCCTATCTTGGTAAAATGTTTTTGCCCATCAGCAGAGATCAAAAAGTCCTCGGCTGCCGAAGCAGTCCCATGTCCAATTAAAACAGCAGTTGGCACTACTATCCTATTAGGTTCTTGGGTGATCTGCCACGGAGAATAGTCCTTACTCAATGAATCTATCAACATATCATGGTATGCCAACCAGCATTTGGTATTCCAATCATTACCAACTGTATCTTGTATTGAGACGGATTTACCCCAAGCTTTAAAAGATGCCAGATTCATCCTTGTATAGTATTTGGAATGAGGCAACAACGTATCATTCGTCAAATAGGATAAAATAATTGCACCAATATTGGTACTACCACCTCCATTTTTTCTAAGGTCTATAATGAGTGACTTAGCTTTCTTTAATTCGGGAAGTTTGGCTATGAATAAGGTATCAATTTTCGGATTACCAAAAGAATTCAATTCCAGATAGGCCACATCATTAGGATACCATTTTAACTCTAACAAAGAACTTTCTTGCAAGGCTGGATAAAAAGCGGTATCTACAGTTCTAGCATGAGTTAATGTAAGCGGAAGAAAAGTTCCATCCGGTCTCTTCAGTTTTATTTTATATGAAGTTCCAGTCAGACCAGCGATAATATTACTGATGGCGAGGTCTTCACGTACATAATCCGTGGAGGAGGAAATAAATGGCAGAATGCTATCTTTCAAATATTGTCGAGTAGAGATTCCATTGACTTCAACTAGTTCACTGCCAATAGGAATTTCTTTTAAGTGTTTTTTTAATGTATAGTTTACTATGGCATGCCCATCTACATTGGTAAATCCAATCCAATAATCACCAAACATTTTTGTCAAAACATTGTTGGAAATAGCTGTATCCATTGTCCATACACCTGTATGACCGTCATTCAAGAAAGCGCAAAACTTCTGCATCTGTTTCCAATAGTCATAATCATTGGATGTCGCCTGTACTTTTACAATCATATCCTTGTAAAGATTGTCCCATTGTGTACGGTCGACTTTACTCAAATAGACAAAATTATAGTTGACCTCTTGCCAGAATTTGGAAAGACCATACACTTTATCTGCGGCAGACAGTTTATTAGGAATTTTTAATTGTGCATTGGCACAACTGACAAACAAAATCAATATTAAAAAGAAATTTAGCCTCTTCATCTTATTCTTGTTATTCTTAGATTAAAATATTCTCCATAACCGTCTGGCCGTCCAGCATACGAATAATTCGGTGGCTGAACTGGGCATCGTGTTCGCTGTGCGTCACCATCACAATCGTAGTTCCCTGTTCATTAAGTGAGGTCAACATTTCCATCACTTCACCTCCATTTTTGGAATCAAGATTACCTGTCGGTTCATCCGCCAATATGAGTTTTGGCTTGTTGACTACGGCACGCGCAACGGCCACACGCTGCTGCTGACCACCTGAAAGCTGTTGTGGATAATGGTTACGTCGGTGCATAATCTGCATTTTGTCGAGTGCAGCCTCTACACGGATTTTCCTTTCGTCCGATTTTACGCCAGTGTATATGAGCGGGAGCTCCACATTTTCATAAACCGTTAGCTCGTCTATCAGATTGAAGCTCTGGAATACAAAACCGATGTTATGTTTGCGTAGGTCAGAGCGTTGGCGTTCGTTGAAATGCGCAATCTCCTGTCCATTGAACAAAAAACTACCTGAATCTGGATTGTCCAATAGACCGACTATATTGAGTAACGTCGACTTACCACAACCTGACGGACCCATGATAGCCACAAATTCACCGTCTTTTACTTCTACGGAAATATCGTTGAGCGCCGTCGTTTCTATTTCGTCAGTACGATAGATTTTGTTGAGGTTTTTTATTTCAATCATAAGAATTGTGAATTATGAGTTATAAATTATGATTTATGAATATTAAGCTTATAAAAAAATAGGTATGAAAATAATTATAAAATAAAGTTTATTCAGACCTTAATGATTTGGTAGGATTAGCTTTCGCGGCACGCAGAGAAAGAAAACCAACCGTTAATATGGCAATCAAAATCGACAATACTCCCGCTAGCACAAACGCCCAAACTGGAACACCTATCCTGTATTGGAAATTGAGTAGCCATTGATGTGACGCATACCAGGCAATCGGTACAGCAATCAACAACGCGACTATAACCAATCTCAAAAAATCTTTGGACAATAGTGTAGTGATACTCGTAATACTTGCACCCAATACTTTCCTTACGCCGATTTCCTTCGTTCGAACCTCTGCCATGTACGCAGCCAAACCAAACAATCCAAGACAAGATATAATTATGGTCAGTGCGGAAAATAATGTAGTCAACTTGCTTGTGCGTTCTATACTCACAAACTTTTGAGCATACTCTGCATCTACAAAATTATATTGAAACGGATAGGCTGAATTGTATTTTTTAAATATATTTTCAATCGTTTTGAGGTTGTCTGCAACCGGTCTAGCAGGATTGAGTCGATAGTGAATAGTGGTAAACCATGAATGCGGTCCCAAAACCATCATAGGGCTTACTTTTTCTGTCGGTGAGGCTATAATAAAATCTTTCACGATACCAACTACGCGCCAGTCTTGTCCATCACCTTTCACCACACTACCTACGGGGTTGGACAGGCGCATCGCCTTAACTGCACTTTCCGTCAATAGTATGGATGCACTGTCGGTCGGATATTGGTAAATGTCGATATCACGTCCCTGCAACAGCTTCACTCCCATCGTTTTTACAAACTGTGCATCGGATGAAAATCTAGTAAAGTCAAGCTTTTCGTCCTCTTTCACACTACCGGGCCAGGAAAATCCCCAACCGTCACTATACTGTTGCGTAATTGGCGACATTGTCTTGGTAACGGATGTTACAGCTCCGCTATTGAGGAGTTCCTGCCTTATCAGCGGATATTTTTTAGGTATATCTCCGGACATGTCCGAAAACACCAAAGCGTCCTGGTTATATCCTCTGTCCCTATTTTGGATATAATGCATCTGTTGGGAAATAATGATAGTTGAAATAATAAGTACTATAGCAAATGTGAACTGTATGACTACCAATACAGACCTTGGATTTATCTTACTATTTGCTTTCTTGAATGTACCCTTCAATACCTTAACAGGGCTAAAAGACGACAGGAAAAACGCCGGATAACTACCAGCCAAAATACCCGTGAACACTATAAACAGGAGAGACAACCCCCAGAAAATAAAATTGCCATACCGAATTGCTAATTTTTTGCCCACCAAATCATTAAAGAACGGCAATACAATAACGACTAGCAATAAAGCAATCAAAAAGGATATAAAGGAAAGAATAATACTTTCCAGCATAAACTGTATGACCAGCGCTCCTTTGCGCGCGCCAACAACCTTTCTTACGCCAACTTCTTTTGCTCTTTTTTCGCTACGTGCAGTGCTGAGATTCATGAAGTTGATACAAGCTATCAACAATATCAATCCTGCAATTATGGAAAACATACGTACGGTTACCAAGTTGCCCGCTACATATTTTCCATTTTCACTTTTATTGTAGAGGTATTTATCCCTAATCGGAAAGGCAAACACTTGTGTAGTTGAGTTGTCATTTCCTTTGGTATGGTTGATTGTAATGTCCCTAACTTTTTGGTTAAACGTACTGAGCTTTGCACCTTCTTTTAGCAGTACAAAAGTTTGAATGGAATTGTTTCCCCAATATTTATCGTCGTCGTTTATCTTAGCTCTATATGTCCATGGCATTAGATATTTGAACCTAAATGTTGTATTCGCTGGCAAGTCTTTCATGATAGCACTTACCGTAAAAATATCGGACGAATCTACCTTTACGGTCTTTCCAATAGGGTCCGTATCTCCAAAAAGAGTTTTTGCAAAACTCTCTGTCAATACTATTTTATCCACGCCATTAAATGCGTTAGCGGTATTTCCTTTGACAATAGGAAAATCAAACAACTTGAAAAAAGAGGAATCAACATAACCTCCGCTTTCTGTTATTTTTTTATCTCCTATCGTGAACAGAAAATTGTTGTTTCCAAATCTCGACATATCCTCCACATCCGGATAGTTCTGCTTGATAGTCGGTCCCAATATTTTGGGCGTGCTGTTCCATGCCTGTAACTGCCCACTAAAATTGTCGCGGTTATTCATGATATATAGTCGGTCAATCTTGGAAAAAAAGCGGTCCATTCCCACTTCATTACCGACCCACAACAATATAAGAATCGTACTTGCCATCCCCACGGCCAACCCCATGATATTGAGCAGGGAATATCCTTTATTCCTTAAAAGACTTCGGATGGCAGTTTTGAAATAATTTTTAAACATACTATTAAATAAAAAAGTAAAAGACTATAATTTAAAATCATTAAAACATCACTCCGTCCGCAAAACTTTTGCAGGATTTGCTTTCGCAGCTTTCAGAGACCACGACCACAGTATCGCCAATGCTATCAATAACATACCAACTGCACATACCGGAAATATCCACCAACTTAATGTCGTCTTGTATGAAAAATCCTGCAACCAACTATGCGAAAAAAACCATGCTATTGGAAATGCTACGACCGAAGCCAATACAATCAGACCTATCAGGTTATTGGACAACAAGCGTAGAATCTGCGGTATGGAAGCACCCAATACTTTTCGTATGCCTATTTCCTTGGTACGCTGGTTTGCCATGAACATAACCAAACCAATCAATCCCATACAACTGATAAAAATAGAAAGTCCAGTTGCCCATTTCAGTAAAGTACTGAGTCTTATCTGGGACTGGTAAAGCGACTCTATCGTTTTGTCGTAAAAATTATAATCAAATGTTTTTCCAACATATAACTTATTGAAAGCTGTTTCTACCTTTTTTATGGTTTTGTTCCAATCTTCTGGATTATTGGTACTGAAGGAAAAAGCCAAGGTATTGGCATAACCAAAATCATTGGCAAAAAGTATAGTAGGCTGTACCGCACTCATCAGTGACATCGTACTGAAATCCTTTACTACTCCTACGATTTTGGACGAATCAGCATTTCCTCCCCTCAAATAATTACCAACAGCATCCTTGGCAGAAGCGAAACCGATTTGCTTCATCAATGTTTCGTTAATAAGAACGTCAGGAATTTTCGCGCTCGTGTCTATTTTTACATTGCTTCCTGCAAGCATTTTCAATCCAAAAACATCTAAATAGTTATTATCAATTGTTCTTACATGGACGTTCTTAAATTCTTTTTCCACACCTTTATCCGAATAAGTCAGACGAGTAGAATTCCAACCGTTGAAGGCTGGTGTGCCGGATGCAATACTTACATCTTTTATTCCAGAAATTCTTTTTATTTCATTTGCCAATACATTTATTTTCTTGTACTTGCTACGGTCACTCCAATCTGGTGTATAGAAAGATACGATTGCGTCCTTCTTAAATCCCATGTCCTTGTTCAATACATAGTGTATCTGTTTTCCTACCACAAAAACGATGATTAGGAATACTTGAGCGATGATGAACTGAAAAACAATTAAAGATTGCCGCAACCATATTTTGTCTGATTTTCCATTGCCTTTTACCACACCTCTCAAAGCCTGTATTGGGCGATATCTCGACAATACAAGTGAAGGATAAATACCCGCCAACAATGTCAATACAACTATAAGTACTAATAAATAAATAGCCGCAAGCGGTTGGAATATTGTCGTGATAGGCATTCCTTCCGGAATGAAATCCTTGAACAAGCGAAAAAGTATTGGATAAAGTAAGAGAGCCAATATTGTTGACAAAATCATCAATAAAAACGTCTCTGACAGAAACTGCATGATTATCTGCTTCTTGTCACTTCCAAAAGTTTTCCGAACACCTACTTCTTTTGCACGCAAACTAGCCTGAGCTGTAGTAAGGTTGACAAAATTGATACCTGCAAGCAATATCAATACTCCCGCCAATAACGCAATATTTCTTAAATTTTTCTTCGCTCCATCACCATTCAATAGTGTATTGAAATGTACGTTTGACAAAGGTTGCAGCCTTCCATAATTAACAAAATCCTCAGAACCTTCCTTTTTTATATTGGACTCAAAAATATTTTTTATCTGCTTGGCTACGTTTTCCGAACTGCTACCATTGTGTAGGCGAACGAAGCACTGCGACGCATCGCTAACATTGGTCCACAACGGATTACCGACCAGCGAATTTATAAGACTTGTTTCCGTAGCTGTTTTTAAGGAAATAAAAATCTTATTCTTGAAATCAGTAGTATAGTTATTGTCAGCAACAACACCGGACACTATCGTTTTTATGGAATCATTGAAAATTAACTGTTGTCCTATTATATTAGGAAAAGAAATATCAGGAAAAAACAATCGTGCATCAGAAGCAGACAATACGACATTATTGAGTTTATTGAGCGATTGCGAGTTTCCGCCAATCCACTTCGTATCAAAAATGTTGAAATAGTCTGCATCTGCAAAGACCACTCCTTTTATCGAGTTGAACACTTTTCGCGGTTTGCTTTGCGTCTTCGGAATCTCAATTGTCGCATCGTCCATAGCGTTGCGTATAAAATGCGCTACCGCATCCAGTCCCGTAACTTTATTAGCAATTTCCTTTGGTGCTACGGTTGAGATTCCGGGATTAGTTCCGTCTTTTGACCATTGAGTATATACACGAAAAATGTTTTCCTTATTGGATTCCCATTTACCAAAACTATTTTCATGTTGGATGATTAAAAATATAATGAGTGCCGCACTGATCCCAATGGACAAACCTAATACGTTAATCAACGATGTCGCCTTGTTTTTCTTCAAGGAACGATAAGCGGTTTTGAAATAGTTTCTGAACATAAAAAACATTTATGACTAAGGATAAATAGGATTTTGTATATCTGTGCTAGTTCCAATTGAGGTTAATGTCACCAGAACCTGTTTTTATATTGATAGGAAGTCCACCGCCATTCCACTTTCCTTCCGCACTTTTATCCTTGGAAAAATTGCCGGAAAACTTGTCACGACTTGACATGGAAACAGAGCTTCCGCCGATATTAACATCTGCGCCTATCGATGCCGGAACAGTGATGCGCACATCACCTGAACTAGCAGAAGAACGAATGAAATTTTTAGGACTCCGGATTTCGATGTTTTGGTCGCCGCTGGCTGATTTGGTAGTCAGGCTTCCTTCGTTGGACTTAATGCGCATATCGCCGCTAGCGCTCGACACATCAATATTTCCCGAAACTTCATCCAAGCTAACATCGCCACTCGCGGTTGAGGATTTAATCGAATTATATAGTCCTTTTTCTATATTCAAATCACCACTTGCAGCATCAAAACTAAAAGCCGAACCTAACGTATTGGACAATCGAGCATCGCCACTAGTTGTAACAATTTTGATATCACCGACAATACGTTCTGCAACTATGTCGCCACTTGTTCCGGTAAAGGTTTGGTTTCCTTTCAAATCGTATAATTGCACATCACCGGAAGTTGTCATAATCGTCGTAGCCACATTTGTCGGCACATGGATATTGAAAGTAATGTTGATATTGTCCCTGTTATTCCAACTCAAAGTAAATGATGACTTTCTTTTAGCGGTCAACTTCAGTTCGCCATTGGATTCTCGTACTTCCAATATATACTTATCATCCAAAATCTTCTGAATCTCTTGCTGGGAAAGCTTTTTGTTGTTACCCTATTTCGCAAAAACCTCAACATAAGGCTTTCCGTTTGCATCACCTGTAATATTAAAATCTGCGCTGGTGCTTTCTCCCGTTATCTTCAAGATACTATTGGATAGATTTTCTTTTTTAATCAGATAACCATTACCGTCTTCTTTGGTTGTGTGAATTTGAAAACCTAAATCTTTTGCATACGAGTTTGCATATTTCACTGTTACGAACAACGCTGCAATAGAAAATATCAGCAATATCTTTTTCATATTATATTTTTATTTATTTTATTTCAATATCAATTCCCGTTTGTCTCCGTAACTGTCGTAACTACTTGTCACAACCTTATCTCCCGGACTCAATCCTTTCAAGACCTCATAATAGTCAGGGTTCTGCCCTCCCACTTGAATATCCACTCTATACGCTTTCGAACCGTCCTGACTAAGTTTGAAAATCCAGTTCCCTCCGGTTTGTTGGTAAAATCCTCCACGGGGCAAAAGCACAGCAGGCCGGTCGTCGTTAAACGTAAGCATAATCTGCAATGTCTGTCCGCGTCTGATATTTTCTGGAGCTTTACCGACAAAATTCATATCCACCTGAAAACGCCCGTTCGTTACCTGTGTATAAACTTTCTTGATTTCCAACTGATAGGTCTTATCACCTATCTGAGCCGTACCATTCAATCCTACAAATACGTTGTTGATGTAGTGTTCATCCACATCCACACGCAGTTTGTAACTGCTGATGACATCAATCTGTCCCAAACGAACACCCTTGTTGATATTCTGTCCAATCTCTGCTTCGAGAGAAGTCAACTGTCCATCTACCGGAGCTTTGATAATCAGGTCTTCTACTTTTTGCTTCATCAGATTGAGCGCTCTTTGTGCTCCTTCGTACAGCCGTTGGTTTTGCAGTAGTTGTTGTTGTTTGGTTGTAGAATCCTGATTCAGAATCTGCTTTTGCAATTCTTTTTTACGTTGCAAATAATTATAGTTTATTTCATCCTTTTTATAGTCTTGCGAACCGATTACTTTTTCCTTAATCAGTTTTTTGTCAAGATTATATAGTCTCTCCGCTTCCGAAAGTTGACTTTCCACGTCAGCCAATGAGTTCAAACTATTGACGGTGGTTTGTCTCGCACTGTTTTGGGCAATCTGTACCTGAGTGAGCGTATTGTAAACACCGTTTTGCTCCGCAACAAGATTCATCATTAAGTCAGGATTGGATAAGCGCAATATGGGTTGGCCTTTTTTCATCATCGTTCCATCCTCTACAAATTTTTCTTCCACGCGACCACCTTCCATCGCATCGAGGTAAATCGTAGTAACGGGCATAACCACGCCATTGACAGGAATATAGTTTTTAAAATTACCTTTCGTAACCTCACTGATCGTGATACGTTCCTTTTCCACATTGAGTTTGGAACCGCCCGCCGCATAGTATATACTACCTCCGACAAGTCCGACCAGCAGCAGGATACCAACTATAAGACCTATCCTTTTCACTCCCCATTTTTTCTTTTCAATTACTTTGTCCATTTTCTTTTATATTGCGTTGTTCCATTTTTTAAAAAATGTC
>JAATFC010000369.1 GCA_015655435.1 Chitinophagales bacterium
GTTGTCTTTGTAACTGACAATGGAGGCCGATGTTGCATCATATAACTCAAGCTTTGCATATTTGGCATCAGACCAGGCCGCGTTCCATTCCAGTGAAAGATTTTTAACAGGTATTGCCGTAACCTCTGTTTCGATACCGAAGTTGTTCATATTCCCTACATTCAGCATGTAATAATTAATGCCATCGTTGGAGGAACTAATCTGCTGGTCTTTCTGTTGCAAATAAAAAGCGGTAACATTGAGTTTTAATTTATTCTGGAACAAATTGTTTTTGACAGCCACTTCGTAATTGTCTGATTTTTCGGGATTGTAATACCGGTAATTGGAAGCAGCAGCCCCCATATTGAAACCTCCTACACGGAAGCCCTTGGCATAAGACGCATAGAAAAGCGAGTTTTTTGTCAGCTTATAACTCAAAGTTACTTTTGGCGTAAAAGCATTGAATGTCTTACGGTTGGTTTCCAAATCTGTCAGGGGCGTAACTACGCCGTCTTTTTCATAATCGTTGGTTTCGTCCTGTTTTCTGTGCTCCATGTCATAGCGGGCTCCGGCAGTGATATCTAATTTATCGGAAAGACTATAAGTCACCTGTCCGAAGACAGCAAATCCCCAGTTCTTCCGTTCGTCATAGGTTAACGTGGCATAAGGAGCAGACGGGTCATATACTGCATAATCCTCGTCGTAATAGATATTGGTGTTGGTCTTTATTTTATCTGCAAAAAGAAAAGTACCAGCGGTCCATTTTAGCCGGCCTGCACTGGCAGGTGAAGAAAAACGAAATTCCTGCGTAAACTCACGGGATTTTGTGGCGGTTTTACCGCTTATGAGATTGGCATTCGTAAAATCGTAATCGAAACGGTTAGGAATCCATATATGGTAGGCAATAGCGGAGCTGATGGACGTAAAATTAAACTTGTTGCCAAAGTGGTTAACTGTAATAGATGCATTTGTGTTGTTCCTTTCTTCTGTATTGTCCCAATTGCTGTAAGAAGTGTATCCGTTTTTCCATACATCTTCATAAGTAGCAGACCAGGGATAAGCACCTCTGTCTTTGTTGTGTTCCGTTTTGGCATTTAAAATTACTTGCCATTTGTCGTTGATAATATACTTTAAATTGCCATTTAGGTTGAAAGATTTGTGGTTGTCAAAATGATCGGTATTCAGTGTCGGATTGCTATATATGCTACCTCTGCCATTGTATTGTCCCGATATATTAAAGTAAAGTTTGTCTTTTACGATGGGTGTATTCAATCCCACCGTATAACGTTGTTGTCCGTAATTGCCAAAATCGGCTTCTGCATAACCATGTGTTTCATTGGTCGGCTTTTTGGTGAGAATGTTTACCACACCGCTAAAGGCATTTCGTCCGTACAACGTACCTTGTGGACCTCTTAAAATTTCAATCCTTTCTATATTGTTGAAATTGATAGGTGCGGAGTAATAATCGAACTGGTAAACGCCGTCTACATAAGTGGCTACCGATTGCTCATTACTGAACCCCATTGTCCCACGGATATTGAAAAAATTGGAACCTGAACTGTTACCGTGTTCGACCACGAAAAGGCTGGGGGTAAGAGCGGTCAGGTCGGCTACATTCCAGGCACGGTATTCGTTCAACTTTTTTGCACTGAGTACGGATATGGCCGCAGGAGTTTTTTGCAGGTCTGTTTCTATTTTGTTACTGCCTGTCACCACCACTTCGTCTAATTCCTGTGTATTTTCTTTCAGTACAATTTCTAATGTGGTATTGTCATTGTGGATGGTAACGGGTTCAATTCTTGTTGCGAAGCCGGTGGCTTCCACCTCAATTTGATATTTTCCGTTCTTTAAGTCAAGCGTAAATTTCCCTTCTTCATTGGAAGTGGTTTCCATGTCGCTGTTCAGGATTGAAATATTAGCATTGGCAATGGCTTTGTCCGATTGGGATTTTATCGTTCCATGAATGTTTTGGGCAAAACTACCTGTTACCCATAGACATAGTATTATGGTTATGATGTTTTTGAAACTCATTTTAAGATTTGATTAAATGAAATAATATTTCAGTGGTATGCACACGGCACCAATCAGGCACAAAGTATTGTGTGCCTAATGATTTAGTTTCTGGATAAACTAAACTATCACATTAAATCAAACTGAGTTTTGGCGGATGGAAAATATCCGTTATAAAAGAGGAGGAATGAAAACAGTTTTGGTAGGCCGTTTTGATTTTGCTTACAAAAACATAGTCCGTGTATTGTATAAATTTTAGGGGCTTGACATTATTGCAATACAACACTTCAAATTTTTCTTTTTGACTTGAATTATCTTGTTTTTGTTCGTCTTTGTCTGCTTTGTTAAGTCGTTTGCAGAGCTGGCATTTTCCCTGGCAATCATTGTCTTTGATTGCTC
The DNA here is from genome assembly GCA_015655435.1 of Chitinophagales bacterium. GTDB lineage: Bacteria > Bacteroidota > Bacteroidia > Chitinophagales > Chitinophagaceae > Rhizosphaericola. The sequence goes on from JAATFC010000369.1 coordinate 2,389, forward strand.
GCTTCACGCATAGGTTTTTAGCTATGTAATCCTGATTGATTTTAAAGTCGATATATATCCACATCTTGCAAAATGACTGCAAGAAAACGAGGAATGCTAATATGAGGACGGATGCCTGTTTCAAATCGCCGCAAAGTTAAGAAAAACTGTTCATTGCTTTTTGAAAGGAGCCATATAAAGCAAATAATGTTTTTGCATAAATATCCAGAGAAAAAAGTAAAAGAAGTCCTTCCGATTAAGGAAGGACTTCTAATTTTTTAATCACTGTTGCCAAACTCAAAGCCCAATTGTTTTTCGTTCACGAAGCTGTCCGAAATCCAAACCTCAAAGGACTGTGATACGGCAGAGGGGAAGTATAATAAAGCCGGAATTGTTTGGCGGGTAAAGGATACAAGGCACGAGGCAGATATGGTGGTTCACTGTAATACTGCAATGTCCCTGACCTATAAAAGTCGCCTAATTATGGGAGGTAGACCGTTTACTATTTTGCAATTTGTTTTAATGAGGCAATGATGGCTTCCATCAGTTCCTTGTCCGCAGAAGGTTCTGCATCTCCTTCCGGTGCCAGGACGCGGTAATTTTGTTCGTCGTCCTTTTCAAAGACAAGTTCCCTACCTCCGACGATAATGTGGAACTTATAAACGTAGCCGAAAGTTACCAGTCTGCTTTTGAGTTCCAGTTCTTCCCCTTTGTATGTTACAGGGAGTTCAAAAAAATGTTCCATGTTTTTTCCGATGGTTCTACCTTTCTTCGTTTTTCAATGATTGTTATGTGCCTGTACCACATTTGAATCCATAAAATACCATCGAAGTAATATGAAAGGAATTCGCTTAAGCCGGAAATTCGGTTTGCATGGGGTATATTATCCAACGGATGGTGTTTGCAGTCCGCATTCACATTAGGAGCGTACTA
>JAATFC010000313.1 GCA_015655435.1 Chitinophagales bacterium
CCTCTTTCAAAACGGAACATGTGGTAATTGACACCATCTGATGCCAATTCGCTGGCAAGTGGAATTCTGAAGCTTTTGCCAATGTTGAGTTTATATTTCATCTTTGCTTTCAGGTAACTGATTCCGACCGATGCACTGACATTATTGAAATCAAAAGTTTTCTGTTGAGAGCGTTGTACATATTCATTTGTTGTTGTGCCTCTATTGTCCACCGGACTTGTAAACCAATCATAATAAGCTTCCGTATGAACAATTCCTACATCGTAGCGTATTCCAGTGTGTAAAAACAGGTTAGGATTGATTTCGTATTTATCATAGGCAAAAGATCCCACTATAAATTTCTGGTATGCCGGAATTAAAAATCCCCATCCCCCAATCTTGTTATGTTGGTATTCGGAATTAATGCCCAACGTCAGTTGATGATTTCCGGTGTTTTCCAATTCACTAAGTATATCCAGAGAAGAAGTATTTTTCACAAATCGTCTGTCAAGTGTTCCTTCCGGTTTGGGCATATAGCCGTGTGCAATCGGTTCTGAATGTTCTTCCCGGACATTGTTCTGGTAGCCCAGATTTACTTTCCATGTAACGTTATCAGCATAGTAGGTGGAATTGTTGGTAATTTTAAAATGATTCACGGTGTGATAGGGCAAGTCCACATCCCGTGAACTTTTATCATAATCTATTTGAGAAGTCCTTACTTCCAGTCCGTGGACATTGGCAAAAAAGCCGTTTTTGGCATACACACTACTCAGCGATGTCTCCGATTTAAAATGATTGCCAATATAACCGAAAGAAAAACTGCCATCGGCTTCTGTTCCTGCCGTATTCCTTAAATGATGGTCCGATAAATCAAAAACATAACTTTGATATACTATTTTATCAGTAGGAACCTTATAATCGCCATAATTGCGTAAAGTCAGTCTTCCCCTGTAATACCATTTGTCATTTCTGGCTTGTACTCCGGCGGAAATGCCCAACAAATCATTGTTGGATTCTGCCAATAAATTTACGTCCCCGGAAAAGGAATGTAACTTGGGCACACTTGCCGGACGAATATTTATTACGCCGCCTATTGCATCTGACCCACAGAGCAATGAAGCCGGTCCTTTAATTACCTGAATACTTCCCACATCATATTGGTCAATCTCCAGTCCGTGATCGCTTCCCCATTCCTGAGCCTGATGCTTGATGCCATTTTGAACAACGGCAACACGGTTAAAACCCAATCCCCTGATGGTAGGTTTGGATTGCCCTGCCCCAATGGAAATATTGCTGACCCCCGGGAGTTTGGATAAAGTCTGCATCAAACTGTTTTCCCTGTTGGCCTCCAGATATTGATTGTCTATTTCATAAGATATAGAGGAGTTTTCCCGTGCTGTTTTATTCTTTGTCTCTGTCATTACTACAACTTCTTCCAGTACAACATCTTTGGTGTTTATCTTTATTTGGATAGTCACATCTTTATTATCGATGGTAATTATTTCAGGCGCAGATTTATACACAAAGGACATAATCTCTATTTTATATTCTCCCGGAGCAAGGTGTTTGAACTGAAAATGACCATGCTCGTCCGTAACGGATTGACGGTTTTGCACTTTAACAATTACATTTTGTACAGGATTGTTTTGTTGGTCTGTAACTTTTCCATCAATAGTAAAAGAGACCTGTTGTGCGAATAACAGATTTGCGCACAAAACTGTTAGCAATAAAGTGATATAGCTTTTAATTAATTGCATTTGTTAGCCTTGGAAAAAAGATTTTATACCGTGAATCTTTTAAACTTTCTTTTAAATTGTTTTTAAGTACAACGCCTGTACATCTTCCGCCGAAAGATCTTTACAAGGAAGACGCTGCACCAATTCCCCTTGTTTCATAATCCCGATATTGGTTGCCACACTTACCGCATTGAAAATGTCGTGGGTAGCCATTAAAACGGTTCTTCCCTCTTGCCCAAACTGACGTACGATTTCCGTGAAATCAGCAGTGGCAATAGGATCTAGCCCACTTGTTGGTTCGTCCAACAAAAGCACTTTGGCATATTTGGCCAGTGCAATGGCGATTCCCACCTTTTGGCGCATTCCTTTGGAATAGCCTCCCAATTTTTGGTGATGGGCAGTTTCCTGCAAGCCCGTTCTGTTCAGGAACTCGGAAAGTTCATTTTGTGAATAATTAAAGCCGGCAATCCTTGAAAAAAAATCAAGGTTTTCGTTCCCGGATAAATTTGGATATAAGAGAACAGTTTCCGGTATGTACGCCAAATGTTTTTTGACTTCCTGCGGCTGTCCCGTAACGGAAATGCCATTTATGAAAGCATCACCGGACGTAGGTTTCAACAATCCCAACAGGATATTTATAGTCGTACTTTTACCTGCCCCGTTTTGTCCGAGCAAGGCAAATATTTCCCCTTGCTTCACTTCCAAATCCAGCGATTTTAATGCGGTAAAATCGTTGTATTTTTTATGGAGATTGACTGTTTTTAGCATAATTGTTTGTATTTGTTGTTTGACAGAAAAAGGAGTAGCCCGATGACGCATACATAGGGTAACAACAGTTGTAAGATGTTTACTTTTTGATGCGCTATAAATGTTTGTACGGTTTGTTTGCTCCAATCCACCGCATTGGCTTTCTGTTCTGAAAAAATGAGAGGATAGAAGAACAACCTTTTTGCCTCGTGGAATTTTTTCAGCGCATATCCATAATTCAAATGATTCTCCATGCCTGTTTGGGATATTTGACTCTGCATCAATTGCGTATGGATATTGGGCAATAAATAACCCAAATACAACGCTGCATTGTTTCGTTTTCCTAACTCGTTGTCATAGTCACGGGCCGATTTGGCTGATTCCATATCTGCCATGTGCTGCATGGCATAGTACCAAACGTAAGAGGAACTTGCGTTTTCGTCCACTTTATATTGGCTAAATTGCGGATATATTTTGTAAAATCTTTCCATAGTTGGATCCTTGGCTTCGTCCCATTTGTTGTGGTAGCCTTCGCGTTGTTCTATCTGAGCCCGCAATCCTTCTTTAACGGGATATAATTTCTGGATCAACAAATTTGCCGACATTGGAACGATAAAATTCATCGCCAACCAAAAGAGCACTAAGGTCAAGGCATTTTGGGCAGAAGATTTTTGATAGGAAATTATCCAGCGGCACAGCACAAACCAGAAAATAATGTAAAGCCAACCGCTCACTATAAATGCGAGGAAATGAAGACTGAACGGTATTTTAATCCAAACGACAGCAATTGCCAAGAGTAAAAAATAGACGACATTTAACACCAAGAAACGAACTAAAAATTTGGTATCAATTAATTGCCGTAAACTTTTGCTTTGTACAGAAAGCAACTTCCAGGTTCCCTTTTCCTGGTCTTCTGAAATAAGATTGTAACAAAAAACGATAACCACCAATGGAAACAAGAATACTAATACGAAACTGAAATCAAAATTTCCTGTTGCCGCATTTGCCGGACTATAAAAATCCGTATTGTGTTTCTGTTCTTCCAGATTGCGTATTGTTACGCCTTTAATGGAAGGATTCAAATCCCTCATGCCGATGTTTAATGCCGCCAGTCTGGGTGTTTGGTTGACAAAATTGAATTTGATGTAGTACAACAATAAGCCCATATTGTCTTGATGTAGTGATACATTCTTTTCGATACTTTCTTTTTGGTAATCGGTACTTTTGGTAATGATGGATTCGTTTTTGTCCAAAAAACTTTTGCCTGTATAGATCGCCATTAGTCCGACAAGAAAAAGAAACAGCAAAGCCATGAGATAGGCTTTGTTGCGGAAAAACTGTTTATATAAATAGGATGTCATTCTAAATAAATTTTAATTTTCTTGCACTTGATTCAATCAATAAAACGGACAACAGCAACCATAAAGCGAGTGCCACTAAAGGAATCAATTGATTCCGTATGCTTTCATTCAGCGAGGTGTATTCTTATTTAAAATCCGGAAATTCTTTCCAATTGTCCTTGCTCACCACAGCCGGATGCTCTTCGTCCGAGGACTTTTTATTGCTAATATGCTCTATTTGCAGGTCGTTCATGTGCTGAGACAGCTGATACCTGTATTGTTCTGCCTGTTGCTGAAATTTTTGATATGCGTAATTGTCGGTTCCCGAAACTGTCATGGAAAAGTCTTTGATTGCTGCTACAGGATTGATGAAGCCGGAGATTTCATTTAATCGTTGTTGCTTGTTATATTTTCCGTCCAACTCATTTAGATGATCCGTATAAATTTTTGTGGTTATTTTTTCTCCTTCTTTCATGACAATGCCACCAAAATTCACAGGAAGTTCATCCATTGTTTTTACATTGTAATGTGCCAGCAAAGAATCCTTGATGTGTTTGAAATGCGGGTCATCCGGATTGTGGCTGTTACCAACTTTTAGGACATCTTCTTCCACCTCTGTTTCAAGTGCAATTCTTGAAGGAGTAGGATACGTATTTTGTGCAAAAAACTGAACTGCCTTTGGTACTATCAATACCATTAATAGCCAATATCCGATAAGCGTTACCAATGCTGTCGTTGCCGTCTTGCTTCTTGCGGAAACAATCACGGTAAGTGTACAGACGAAAAAATAAAATGTGATGTACGACACGCATAGGGCTGTTAAACGGAACAATAAATCCCCACAACTCGCATTTCCTGAAAATGCAGAAGCAATAAATACAATCGGGATTAACGGAAGAAAAAACAATAGTGAAAATTGCCAAATGCCGATTACTTTACCCCAAATAATCGTTCTGCCCGAAAGCCCCTGAATATTGAGTAATTTTAGTGTCGCATCTTCCCGTTCTTTAGCAATCAATCCAAATCCAAGAAACAAAATAATTATAGGCACAATCGTCTGTAAAATAAAAGCACAGCTAAAGGTTCCGAAACGTACTAAAATTCCTGAGCTTCCAGCTTCCGAAAGGTTTGCCGTATTCTGCTTGTGTGCTTCCAAAAAAATGACGTTGCCTAGGTAATTATCCAGACCACCATCAAAAATCTGTAATGGATAAGCGTTTCTAAATACCAAATAGCCATAGTGTGCCATTCGGTGCGGATGCTTATCGGGTCTTTTTTCCCAATTTTCACGGGTTTCTTTTCTGTATTTTTCAGTACTTTCATAATTGCTAGAATACTTGGAAAAAGCTACACCAATACTCAATAGTGCAAACAAAAGTATCATTGCCAAAAGAATCCGGTTAAGCTTGTTTTTCAACAAGTCCTGTCTGGTTTTCCGTATGATTAATCGTAAGTTTAAGAGAGGCATGTTCTGGTATTTGAGTTAGGAATTAGGTAATATGAAACCTTTTCCTTACCGTAAAAAATTAAGGAACAACATATATTTTTCCATATTTATAGAGACGTTTCGGTCTTAAACTATTGCTATTTATGCTATGGTTGCTTTTTGCATCTTTCTAAATTTCTATTTAAGAACTGTACAGCTACTATAGCCAGCACGTCGATAAAATATCCGATTGTATAAATGCAGAAATATCAAACTAAATACAGGAAAATAATTGAACATTTCCGAGAGTCGAATCCATTCAAACTGTTCGTTCAGGATTGTAATAGCAAGCAACGCCCAACTAGTTAGCAAAGCATATTTCATCAACTTTTGAACTATGCGCTTGGCTGAAAAATAGAACGCAACAAATGAAATTATAAGAAAAATAGAATTTATAGATGTCCGCCAGACAGGTGGATCTTGTGTACGGGTATACATCTGCGCTATGAACAAAAATGGTGTAATTGTAAGGATGATTAGGCACAAACTGCTTGAGGCCGTTTCTAATATATTTGCTTTGGTTTTATGTATCATTATATAAATGCAATATGGTTGCAAATATATGCAATATTATTAATTAATGCAATATTGTTGCATATTTAGACTTGTTAAGACTCAAAACAATGAAACAGGGAAGAAATAGCGTTCTAAAAACAGCAATTTTAAATCTGCCAATCATTCTGGAGTGGATTTTTTATTGTTATTTAAGCTCAAGGATCTTCTATAGTGGAGCTCTGTTCTTCCACAAATACTTTATTTCTGGGTCTTGAGTAGGATACAGGAGTCTTATGACGCAGTTGCTATTGATGTTGAACTTGACATGAAAAAATACGTGGAACCTAGCTAGTCCTTTAGTTTTAAGGTCTATGTCATAATATAGGTAAAGTTTTCTTTGTACACCAGCTTATTTCATTTTTCTAATTACTAGTGGAGCTATTTCTATAAAAATTATTATGGATCTTTCTTTTGATAGGGATTTCCTAACAGTATAGTGTCCTTCAAAAAAAATGTTACTAATTCGTAACATTTTTTTTGAAGGAACAATTATTGCGGATGTAAAATTTGAACTATTATTCCATTAATCAGAATAATAGTTATTGGAAGTTTTACTAAATGGGTTGGAGTTTAAATTACAAATAAATCGACCTGCTGAAAATCGTAAACTATATACTGTTAGTTAGATAATTTAGCGAGCATAAATTGAAATATAGAAAAAGACAATCCAATAAACAATGGTATGGTACAAAATTGTAGAAACTGCAGTAACTCCTAAAATTACAGGATGTGAATTATATTTAATGAAATATAAAAAGTTGAAAAGGATTGCAAGGGTAAATGTACTTGTAGATATTAATTACAGCCTTATGGATAGCAGTTGGATAAAGTTTTCTTTGCATCGTTTATTTTATAAGATGTAAAGGCTCTTTTTTATAATTGATTAGAATATATCAAAATTATTACCGCCGCACTTAATTTTGTTAATAATTTTCATAGCTTTATATAGTTATTTGAATAAAAGGTGGTAATTCGGTTAGTCTTTAAAAATCTAACTATAATAATCACTGATTATCACGTATTTATATCAATAGCTTCGAGTCCCTGACTCTCCGCAAAAGTCATTGATTATCAATGACTTTTATTATTTACACCCAGTTTTGCACCCGATATCTATTATTTAGCATATAGTGTAAATTATTCATATTACCAAAGCATCATCAGCATTTTAAAAACCGAGGACTTTAGCTTATCCCTTATTTTCGACATGGCAAGTGAATATTTATTGCGGACCGTTTTTTCTTTTACGGACAAAATCCTGGCAGTCTCGGATACGGAATATCCCTGGCTTCTCAGCAGGGCAATATGCTTAATGCCCGGTGGCAAATCATTGACCACTTGCTGAATAAGCTCGTTGATGTCTTGGAGGCTTATTTCTTCCAGTATATGGGTGTATCCCATTTGTTCAATGGACGTTTGTTTTTCCTTGTCCAATAATATCATTTCGTTATGCACTGAGCGGTAGTAATCGAGGATTCTGAAATTTAAAAATTTACAGAAAAAACCTTTGGCCGACTGTTTTTCATTGGTCAGGACAAAAGAAGGGTCTTTCCATATTTTTATCCAGAATTCCTGTAGCAGGTCTTGTGTCACATCATGGTCTTTTATCTTCGCAAAGACATAGGCGTATAAATCTTCCCAATACCGGTTGTATAGAGTATTGTAGGCGGTTTTATTTTTAAACCCAATGGATGATATGAGTTCCTTGTCTGTCATGGTGTTTGTGCAAATACCCCCGAAAATGCTTGCGTTCGTCGTAAAATTGCGACATCCGCGGCCTTTAAACAAAGATGTTGTACTTTTTTATTTTTTAGGGAAAATGGAGGGGACAAATACGGGTTTCGATACGATTAATAGATACATATTGATGCTATGGAAAGAAAAGAATATTTTGAAAAATACTTAAACGGAACGGCTTCCGGGGTGGAAAAGCAGCTCGTTACGGGCTGGGTCACAGGACTGATGCAACGGGTAAGTACGGGTGTGGCTACCACGGAAGAACATGAAATCGTGGCATACTGGTTGGCCCACGAAGAAAACTTGTCATCAGGCACCAAAGAAATGGAACTTCGTAAAAAAGAAACCGCTGCGTTGCTGGAAAAATACGTTCTAACCAATTCCGAACCGAAGAAAATACCTGCTTTTTTCAAATATGCCGCCGCTGCCGTGTTTTTGATAGCGCTGGCAGGAACTATTTATTTCTTTTATCCCAAGTATCAAAAATCAGACATTGCAATGAGGCAGCCATTTCCGGCTGCGGACAGTGTCGCAAACAGTATTCTGGTGTACCGTACGCATAGTGGCGGGGTGATGAAAAAAATACAACTTCCGGATAGTAGTTTCATTTATCTAAATGCCAACGCATCTATTTCATTGGA
>JAATFC010000145.1 GCA_015655435.1 Chitinophagales bacterium
CCAAATCAAAGTGGCTCATCTCTCGGAATTTCGAAGGTTAAAGAAAAAAGCGAATTGAAAACCGCACTTGAATTGGCTTACAAAGAAGATGACGAAATCTTAATTGAAAGCGCACTGAATGGAACTGAAGTTTCTGTGGGTGTTTTGGATTACAAAGGCGAAGTGATAGTCCTTGGAATTACTGAAATCATCCCTGACAAAGAATTCTTCGATTACGAAGCCAAATATGAAGGCGCTTCTCAGGAAATTACACCGGCAAGAATTGACGACGAAACTAGAAAAAAGGTTGAAGAAATATCAATCAAAGCTTACAAATCTTTGGGAATGAGCGGCTTTTCCAGATCCGAATTTATCATCGTTGACGGAATTCCTTATCTTTTGGAAATGAATACCAATCCTGGATTTTCGCCGGCAAGTATTCTTCCGCAACAAGCAAAGATCTACGGAGTCCCTATAAAAGACCTTTGTGGAAGCGAAGTCGAAAAGGCTCTAAATAAATAATTACAAATGAAAAAATTTTAGATTTTAAATTATTTAGAAAATCTAGAATCCATAATCTAAAATCTAAAACTTCTATGAAAATCGCTGTTTTCCCAGGATCTTTTGACCCTATCACACTTGGACATTATGACATTGTAGAGCGTGCTGTACCGCTGTTTGACAAGATAATCATTGCTATCGGAAAAAATTCTCAGAAAAAATATATGTTCAGCCTGGAACAACGGAAAGAATTTTTAAGAAAGACCTTTGAAAAATTTCCAAATGTAGAAATTGATGATTTTGAAGGACTTACAATAGATTACTGTAAAAGCAAAAATGTCAATTTCATTCTGAGGGGTTTGCGTAATCCTGCTGATTTTGAGTTTGAAAAAGCAATTGCACAAACCAACAGAGCTTTAACTAGAGAAAACACCATCGAAACCATTTTCCTTCTGACATCTTCTGGGAAGTCTTATATCAGCAGCAGCATTGTACGAGAAATCATCTCTTTCGGAGGTAATTATGAGATCATGGTTCCAGATGCTGTAAGAGTGGCGAAAAAGTCATAAAAAATCCTGAATTTCAAAATTCAGGATTTTGTTTTATTTAAATTAACTCACTTCTCACTTTAATTAATACTGTAGGACAAAGATTTGACATCCTCCGCTACCATAAACCACGCCTGTGAAACTTTCTTCGGTTAATCCAGTAGTGAAGTCCCACACCTGCAACTAGAAATATTATTCCAATAACCAATGATGCAACCATAACAAAAACACTTTATTTCCACAGTTTGAATTTACGAAAATATTTGTTTTAATAAATCTCAAAAAAGAAATCCTTTCTTGTATGGCAGGACTTCATTTGCTTTAATCACTACTTTTAAATTGAAAGCTTAATTGCTTTTCGTTCCCGAAGCTGTCCGAAATCCAAACTCAAAGGATTGTGACATTATCATTCACCAAAACTTTATGTTTTGCACCCCAAGTTTCCAAAATTCGCCAGGCAGGAACCAATTCTTCCGCAATTTCAGTCAGTTCATAATCTACCCGTGGTGGAACTTCCGCATAAACCGTACGTTTGACCAATCCGTCTTTTTCAATTCTCGTAACTGCAAAGTCAGCATACGTTCCGTAATGCCTGTAATTTGCTTTTTCAGTTCGCCAAACCGTAACTTTCCCTCTTCCAGTTTACACAGGATTAACAGCTTCCACCGACCACCTACTTTACAGACTGCATAGGTTAAATCACAGCTTTCTACTATATAGTTTTCGTTCAACATATTGGTTGAATTTTCTTTTCTTTTTCCCATTACTTACAAATTTGTTAGTACCATACAATTGGTTGTATTGTATGCAAAAGTAATGATTACAGAATAATTTTGTGGCTTTAATTTAAAACAAAATAAAGATGCGTAAACAAATCATATCATTTTTTATCGGGCTGATAACCCTTAACAGCTTTGCACAAACAACTTCATTAGAGAAGAAAATAGACAATTTGTCCAATCAGCTAATCCAGTCAAAACAAGTCGCAGGCGTAAACGTGTTGCTTATTAAAGACGGTAAAACGTTGTACAATAAATCCTTTGGCTATGCCGATGTGGAGTTCAAACAACCCTTACAGACGGATAATATTTTCCGTATTGCTTCACAAACCAAAGCGATAACAAGCGTAGCTGTAATGATGCTTTGGGAAGAGGGGAAATTCCTGTTGGACGACCCAATATCCAAATATATTCTGGCTTTCAAAAACCCTAAAGTACTGGACAAATTCAATCCAGCCGACAGCAGTTATACCACCGTTCCTGCCCAACGAGGAATTACCATTCGTGATTTGTTGCGACACACTTCGGGCATCAGCTACCCAATCCTATCAAGTGACGAGAGGATAAAAGCGATTTATGCAAAGGCAGGTGTCTCAACAGGTATTGGAGGTAGTGGTGTATTGAAAGAAAGGATAGAATTACTTGCTGGTCAGCCTTTGGTGCATCAACCCGGTTACACTTTTACTTATGGTTTAAATACCGATGTTTTAGGTTATTTAATAGAAGTTATCAGCGGAATATCATTGGATGATTTTTTCCGTAAAAGGATATTCGAGCCGTTGGAAATGAACGATACCTATTTTAAACTTCCAAAGGAGAAAGCTAATCGTTTGGTCTCCATTTCAGAAAAAACGCATAGCGGTTTCTCAAAAGTCAACCATCTTATTTATGAAGGAAACAAAGTAGATTATCCAACAGAAAATAACATTTATTATTCGGGCGGTGCGGGATTGAGCAGTACCGCTTCGGACTATTCAAAATTCCTGCAAATGCTTTTGAGCAAAGGCATTTATAACAACAAAAGGTTATTGGGGATGAAAACCATTGAAATGATGACCACCAACCAACTTTCCCAAAATGCTATTTCGCAGGGCGACCCCGATTTTCGGTTTGGCTTGGGCTTCGGGTCGGTTACGGAAGAAAACAAATTCACCACCTCCGCAAGCACAGGTACATTTTATTGGGGCGGTGCATTCAACACCCATTATTGGGCAGACCCAAAGGAGAACATTATCGGGTTGGTTTTCACACAGGAATACCTGCCAGCTTCCTATTGGGATTTGGGTACGCTGTATAAAAACGTAGTTTATTCCAATATCCAGATTAAATGAAAAAATACGCATACATCGGTTGCCTTGGATTTTTGGCGGTCATTACAACGGAATTTGGCATCATTGGCATTCTGCCACAAGTAGCAGAACACTATCGGATAAGCATTGACAAGGCTGGATATTTATTGAGTGCCTTTGCTTTGGTCATCGCCCTGACAGGCCCTTTTATGACTTTGTTGGCATCAGGTTTTGACCGCAAAAAAGTAATGCTTACGGCTATCTTTATTTTTCTGGTAACAGGAGTGGTGTCTTCCTTTTCGCCACCTTTTTGGCTGTTAATGCTGGTCAGGATATTGCCCGCCTTTCTGCAACCTGTTTATATAGCAACCGCTTTGTCGGTTGCCGTTTCACAGGCGGATAAAAAACGGGAAAACGAATTGATGAGCATCGTATTCAGCGGTGTTGCTATAGCAATGGTTACAACTGTTCCTTTTGCAACCTGGTTGGCAAGTTTATGGTCTTGGGAATACTCTTTTGTGGTGCAGGCCATCGTGAGTGTTGTGGCTTTGGCAGGAATATACTTTATGTTGCCGTCAATGCCCGTAACGGAAAAGAAATCTTACGGAAGCCAGTTAAAGATATTGACCAAACCTACTTTTATCATCAGTACGGCAATGAACTTCTTTATGATTACGGCTTGGTTTTCCTCGTACAGCTATTTTGCGGAGTACCTGAACAAAGCAAAGGGTATGGACAACACAATGGTCAGCTATATGCTGTTTATATTTGGTGTTATCGGTGTGTTTTCCAATTGGGTTGCAGGGAAAATGCTGAATAAGAACATTGCAAAAACAACCGCTTTTTTCCTTTCGGGAACTATTCTGATACCTATATTATTGCAATTTTCGGACGGAAACACCTTAGCGACCATTGTCGTGATTGGCATTTGGGGGTTCCTGTATTCGCCCAGCTTCCTGAATGCTTCTACCTATATGATTTCATCCGTACCCAACAGCTTGGAATTTGCAAACAGCTTAGCGACTTCATTCGGCAACTTGGGCGTAACCTTGGGAACAACCGTAGGCGGTTGGATAATTATTACAAAAGGTGTGGTATATAATCCGTGGATAGGATTTGTTTTTGGTGTTTTGGCTTTTCTGATGATTGGGTTAAGAAGTTTTTTGGAGCGAAGAACAATATCGGTTAAGAATAATTAATCAAATAAAAAGCCGAATTGAAATATCTCAATTCGGCTTTTTTACATACCAAATTCAGTTTTTAATCACTACTGGAAAAAAAGGCCAAATTGACCATCTTATACCAATTATGTATATTTAATAGTCTGATTTAGTTAAAGAAATAGTTGAAAGCACAA
>JAATFC010000295.1 GCA_015655435.1 Chitinophagales bacterium
TTAGGATCGTCGGTAGCATCCACCATCAGCAAAGCCACGTAAGCATCTTCAACAGCGCTGCGTACTTGCTGCATCATTTTGTTGTGCAATTTATATTGAGGATCGATAATACCCGGCGTATCGGAAAAAATGATCTGATAATTTTCTTCGGTAAGAATACCCAAAATACGATGACGGGTTGTTTGAACTTTTGGCGAAACAATTGCCAAACGCTCGCCCAATAAGGCGTTCATTAAGGTAGACTTTCCCGCGTTGGGTGGACCAAAGATATTTACAAAACCGGCTTTATGCTGCATTTCCATATGATGCAAAGGTAACACCTCAGGGGGATTATAAAATTATTAGTAAAATAATTTTGCCAGTTGAAATAATCTACCTACTTTTGCACCCGCATCGCGAGGTAGAGCAGCGGTAGCTCGTCGGGCTCATAACCCGAAGGTCTCAGGTTCGATCCCTGACCTCGCTACCAAAGCGGCATAATCAAGATTTAGTTCTGGTATGCCGCTTTTTTTATTGCCTAAAACCTGCGCCAGGCCTGCAATATGGGCGAAAACGGAGTTTATACGAGTGGTTCGACACCCACCGTTTTTCTTACTATAGAAGATACCCTCAGGAAATAATAAAAATTGCAGTTGTTGTTTTTGGCAATAATCCCCTGTAGACCATTTAAAGGCCATTTTTGAGGACAATTCCATTGCTAATTCAACTGTTTCTGACAGGTTCGACACCTGTTTGGAAGCCTTCAATAAATTTTGCTCCAATTCCTTCATTTCCTCTCCATATTTCTTGGAAAATTTAGAATATAATTCCGCATTAATTTCTTCTTCTATAAACCTTTCTTCCAGCCTGCTGACCTTTTGGAGTAAGGCTTGCTTTTCTTTAAAAAGCAGTTGGTAGGAATCTTCGCTATCCTTGGTATACTGGTTAAATGTAGCCACAGTCTGAGTCTTGACTAAATTTTGCAAGTCCGGTGTCAAATCAAGATTGAAGTATCCTAAGATAGTTTCAAAAGTATTATTCAAAGAATTAGCACTTTTGTTGTTTCCACATCCTACGGTGTTACACTTATAATAATAAATGTTCTTTTTTTTAACCAAGTAACCACGTAACGGCTTTTTACAATGGTCACAGAAAATAAATCTCTTTAAAGGTATCTGAGGGTTTTCTTCTATTATCTTATAGCCATGAGTGTTTTGATCCAATAATCCATTTACCTTTAGAAATACCTCTTTAGAAACCATCCTTTCATGATTACCTTCAATAACTTTTCCTTCCAGCATATTGTGGGCCATCATGCCACAATAAAAAGGATTTCTAAAAATTTCAGATATTCTTTGATGAGGAAGTTTTAAGCCTTTTTCAGCAAGTCTAACCCGGATAGTTTCATTTGAAACATCTTCATAAGCTTTCCATTCAAATGCCTTTTTTAAAAGCTTTCCTTTTGCGTTTATTACAATTTTCCGTTTGCCATTACTCTTTACTATATCGAATCCAGTTGGTGCCAGGGTAGGCCAATCCCCTCTCAAAAGCATTTCTTTGATACCAGCCATACATTTCTGTTTCCGTAGCTGATTATCAAACTCACCAAATAAGAACAGCATTTTTTGCTGCATCTGCCCAGAAGCACTTGTAGTATCTATTGGTTGGGTAACTGAAACAATCTCAATTCCTAATTTTCTCAATTCCCCACTTAGCCAAATAGAGTTGTCGTTCCGGGAGAATCTTTCTAGACTATATACTAGGATGTAATAAATTCTTTTCTTTGATTTTTTGACGTACGAGATCATTGCCGTGAATTCTTTCCGTTCGTCGGTTTCCGCACTTTCATAGGTACCCCCAAATTGCTCAAGTATATCAAACCCGTTTTTTTGAGCGTAGAGGTTACAGGCTTTTAGTTGGGTTGATAAACTCAAATTATCCGCTTGCTCCTTGCTACTTACACGGGTATATATTACGCAACTTGTTCCACGAACAGTATCAGAAATCTTTTGACCTTTTCCAAAATTGTCAAAAACTGTAAAATCCTTCATCCTCTTGCCTTTTAGCGATTTAATAATATTTCAAATTATGAATTTTGAAGCTTAATTCCAAATAATTATGCCGGTTTTTCAACATAGAAAAAAGTTAATTAAAGCTAATTTTCATTGGTTTGAGATACACAACAATAAGCTTAATTGTTAATGATAATAATGGAGTTGGCAAAATTGGTTATTAAAAAAGGCCAATGAAAAATCATTGACCTTTTGTTATTTTTCGGCTTGGTGAAAATTATAAACAATGACGGAAAATTGCTTCAAAGTCTCAATAACTTCCAAAGCCTGCTCTTCGGAAAAATGAGAAAACACATCGCAAGCCAATACTTCCTGTATGGTTATATCATGTTCCCTATTCGGATCTAAATTCCCTAATACCCCTTCCACACCAATCCATTTTTACTGTTTAGATTAAATAAAATCTACTCCCCTCCACATTGGAAAATGAACGTTGATATTTGATATAGCCATAATCATTCAGCTCTTTTATTAGCTTGTGATACGTCGCGGTACTACCAATTTTTGCCGCCGGCATTACCTTTGAGCCAAACGTCACCAAAGGGTTCTGACATCCCTTGGCCATCCATATCTTAACCAGGCATAGGTATAAACCCATATGGGCTATGCCGATCCTCCCATCTTTTGAAATTTTGCTTAAAAAATCTTCAAGCAGTTCCCATCCTTCCATCTCTTTATAATTTTATAGATTTATTTTTCACAACTTGTTTGTCTTCTTTTTTTACAGGCACCAGTTGTTTGACATTGGCCTTATTTTGAGAAGTATTATGTTTCAATTCATCCAGTGTCACTTTTGAACCGGTGGATTCATAAATTGTAATCTCTTTTTTAAGCGGATGCGCGCTGATTTCCACCTGAACAGCTTTGTTATTGATTTCCAGTATTAATGGAATTTTATCACCATTAGCCAGTTGTTTCGGGAGTAATTCCCGATCCGCATCCTTTATGGGTAAAGCCATCAAAGCGTCCTCAATAGAAAAACCATAATTAGCCCCAAAGTGCCTGACACGCAGGTTGCCTTCCCCATCCTTATCATTGAGGTCAAGTTGTTTCCATACATTCGTACCCTGTTCCCTAATTGCCCTCCCAGCAAGCAGGTTATAAGCAGTATCGACTTTATAAGGCTCGTCACTGTTAGCGCTAAAAGTGTGTTGCCTCGGCTTTCCTTTTTCAAGTTCAGCATGTAGTGTCGCTTTGTAGTTCTCAAAATGATACTTACCAAAATCATCTCTCTTAAAATTGAGCTGCAATTCCATTTTCTCATGCTCACTTACCTGATAAGAAACAGGCAGGGAAAGTTCCCTGTTGCCCTGTTTCATTTGTTGCTCCACCTGCCTGTAATGATCCCCAAACCCACACTGTGCATGGCTATTTGAACGTCTGTATGATTGGAAGCCGTTTCCTGCTGGATTTTGGCAACCTGGTTATTTGTCCTAAAGGCGCCGACGATATTATCCAATAGCCGTCTGAAAAAGTTCGGATATACTTGCCTTGCCAGTTGCGCCCGCTCCAATTGAAAAGCACGCATGGCTACCCTGTCTGTACCTATGGGATTTGCCAGAGCCCTGGCACGTATTTCATCATACTGCTGTAACTTCTCTTTCAGAAATTCCCTGCTTTTTAAAACGGAGGATGAAAACAACTTTTCATAACGTTGCTCCCTTTCCTTCCACTGCTTTAATTCGGCTTCCAATATGTTTTCCATTGCTAAGCATTTTTAATTTGAAATAGCGTTTAAATCGCAACACCCTGTTTTCGGCCCTCTCTTTCAGCCTGCCCTTCGGTTAAAGTGGCACCTTGTTTTTCAGATTGATTTTTAATCCTTTGGCCGCCATCATATTGGTTGACCGTCTTAAACTGGGGATTGGCTTCAAGGCCACGCTTTTCCTCCTTGCCATCATGACCGACGAGGGTAACCACTTGGCGGTTGCCTTTTTCCAATGAATCAACGATTTCCTTTCTTACTGCCGGATCATCCTTGAAATTCTTAATCGGATAGCCTGCCAGCTTATTTTCCAATTCAAAAGTGGGCATGTATTTGATTTCGTAGTTCCCATATTTGTCTTTGTTGGAAAAATCAAGTCTAGTCCATTGGGTAACCTTTCTATCTATTTCCTGCGGGTCTTTCTTTTTTGCGATATGGTCTTTGAGTACCGAGCGTCCCTCCATCATGTTAAAGGCCTCTTTTAAAGTATAGCTGCTATTGATCCATTCTTTCCGATCTTTGCCCTCGGTGTCCTGCATTACGTTACCATCCTTATCGCGCATCAGTATTTGTTTGGAACTGCTTACACCAAAGCTTCTTTGCAAGACCTCTCCTTTTTCCTGCGCTACAGCGAGGTCATAACTATTAAAAAAATAGTTCCCTTGTTCACTTTTTTTAAAGTGCAAAGTGGCATCCACTTTTTCCTTGCCAAAATCAGGCTTATAGGCCAACTGAAATTCGTCCAGACCTTTTGCGATATTTTCTTTGATCGGAAATTCCAGGCTATCGCCAAAACCTGTAAACTTCACCTGGTTTACCAGATAATCTACATTGTTGTCGTTCATGATTTTAAA